>JACPFH010000235.1 GCA_016183075.1 Deltaproteobacteria bacterium
ACCGACATCTCCTACGGCGAGCTCCTCAGTCACTATGCAGCAGGTCAAGTAATCGGCGCCGCTCCCCCCGTTCTCTTTGGAAAGGGCGAGGGTGCGCAACCCGAGCTGGGAGGCGCTTTTCAGCACATCCAGGGGCAGCCGCTTTTCGTGATCTTCCACGCGGTCCAGGTCCAGGGCTACCGGTCTAATCTTGCGTTTTACAAAGTCCCGCACCATTCGCTGGATCGCCACTTGCTCTTCGGTCAAGCGCAGTTCCATTACAGTTCGCCCTCCTCAAGCTTCATATCCCTGATCTGACGCATCGGAGTGCTCGACCGCTCGTAGCCCGCTACGGCTTCAGCAATACGAAGCGCCTGATCCTCGAACTTTTTACGGTGGGCACGCAAGTTCCATGCCACGAGTAAATGCTCGGAAGTGGCTTGTGCACGCATAGGGTGTACAGCGGAATCACATTGACCCTGGGCAAGAGGAGCCCGCGCTATGCAACAGTAAGAAAGATAAGCATCTTGTTTCTAATTTTTAAGACGCATCAGAGCGATGGACTAGGCTTGAGCAGGTACATACGAACGTGGGTGTCAAGGCACAGGATTTGCTTAGCTTGCGACGGGACTTAAGTCGCCGTCGATGTCACTCCTCACACTTGCCGGGCGTTGGCCGTTTAGCGGGGATCGTATTGTGGAGGTTTCGACGTCCTCCAGGGAGAGGGACACTTCAGGACGATTTAATGCAAGAATTAAAAAGGAGGGGCTACCTATGGCAGTTCAGTGGAGGCTTTTTTTTGCTAGTCGGCTATCAGCGCTCGTGTGCGCGTTTGGCGTGCTGCTTTTAGGGACCGCGGCACAATCAGCGGCGCGCTCTGCGGCCCTCCAGAAGGTAATCGAAGGCGCGAACAAAGAGGGGAATCTGGTGATCGAATGGTCGGGCCCCCGCATGGGCGGCCACGCCGGTTTGACAGCGATGGTAAATGCGATGAACAAGCGATACGGCACGAATATCCGTATCAGCTTCACGCCGGGGCAGCCTTTTCCGCAGATGCTGCACAAGCTGACCCAAGAGTGGCGGGCGGGGCAACCTGCTAGCAGCGATATTTACCTGGGCACCTCCACCCACATCACTACCGATTTTAAGACCGGCATGCTCAGGAAACTGGACTGGGGGCCCATCCTCGAGCGCCCGGTCCCGCCTGGGGCGGACATTGAGGTGATCGCCTCGGAAGGCGTGGCTGTGGCTATGTCCTCGCGCGCCGTTGGGATTCCCTACAATACGAAATTGGTCAAGGGTGATGACATCCCAAGGAGTATGGAGGACATCTTCAAGCCAAAATGGAAGGGTCGGATCGCCGCCCCCCCGTATGCCACCGGCCTCTATCAGTTCGCAGCGGCGGATATTCTGGGTTACGAGTACATGAAGAACTACACGCAGCGGCTGGCGAAGCAGATCGGTGGTCTGGTGCGCTGTTCCGACACCGACAGGATCGCCAGCGGCGAGTTCGCCATGTTGGTATTCGACTGTGGACATGATGACATTCTCAGACTTAAGCGCCGCGGCGCTCCGGTGGACCATGTCGTGACCAAGGAAGTTGCGCGGATCAACATCCTGTACTTTGGCATTCCCAAGCACGCTCGCCACCCCAACGCAGGCATTCTGCTTACCAATTTCCTTCACAGCGAGGAGGGACAGAAGCTGCAGTGGGAGTACGGTGGGTACGACCTGCACATTTATCCTGAATCCCGGGTTTCTCCGATGCTTCAAGGACTCCGAGCCGCGCGGGGGAAACTCTATACCGAAACCGTAGAGCGTGAGCTCAAGGCGGGAAACATTGATGAAATCAACCGTATCGCCGACGAGTTCGTGAAAATTCTGCAGGCGGGCGGCCGTTGAGAAGTATTGCGCGGAGTGACCAGATGACTTCTGTGCAAGCTGCCCTAAAGACCCTCAGACTTTCCATGAAGCCGGGCCGGGCGGGCTTTCGCGTCTCGCCCCTGGTACCCATCGCCCTGGCGCCGATGTTGGTTCTGCTCTGCCTCGTTTTCGTCGTCATCTGGATAAGCTTCCAAGCCGGATTTATCGGTTCCCCAGAGGTAAGTTATAGCCTCGCGAATTACCGGATCGTATTCGCGGACGCGTTAGCTTACCGGGCTGCCTTCAACACGCTGGTTTTCGCCCTTGTCACCACGTTCTTCGCTATCGCCATCGGTGTGCCGATTGCTTGGCTCACCGAGCGAACCACAATGCAGAGGAAGACCCTCATATATCTCATCATGACGGTCGGACTCTTGATTCCGGGCCTGTTCGTCGCAATGGGATGGACCTTCATCGCTCATCCTCGCATTGGGTTTTTGAACCTCTGGCTTCTGGACGTGCTTGGGCTCGAGCGGCCGCCAATCAACATCGCAACACCGGTGGGTATGGGGTTCGTACAGGGGTTGAATCTTGCCTCTCTCGCCTTCATCCTGACCGTCCAGATGCTGCGATCGATGAATCCCGCGCTAGAAGAGGCTGCGCGCACTGCAGGGATGGGCTTCCTTGCAACCCTGCGGCGTGTCACACTCCCTCTGGCCATGCCGGGGCTTCTGGCTGCCGCGGTCTACGTATTCATTGTCGGCATCGCAACGTTCGATATCCCCGCAGTGCTCGGGCTTGGGAACCGTGTCTACATGCTAAGCACGTACATTTACATCCAGGCCTTCCCCCCGGATTCGGTCCCGAAATACGGGATTATCGCTGCGCTGGGTACGGGCATGATGGTGGTGGCCCTATTGCTGACGGTCTGGTATGGGCAGGTGTTGAGGCGCGGGAACCGCTATCAGGTTATCACCGGAAAGGGATACCGGCCCAAGCCGGTCGACCTTGGCCGGTGGACTATCGCCGCGTGGACCTTTATCGGGCTGTACGCCTTGATGTCGAAGGTGCTGCCCATCGCGCTGGTCGCGTTCATGGCCTTCATGCCTTATGTGAGCGCGCCGTCTCTGGAGATGTTGGGCCAGGCCACTTTGGCCAATTTCGGGCGGGTCAATTGGGATCTGGTGCTGCGCGGCCTGCGCAACACCGTCACGCTGATGCTGGTCGTGCCGGTCGTCGTGCTTCTGGTCTCGTTCTGTATCTCCTGGTTGGTGGTGCGCTCGCGGAGCCGACTCCGGTATGCGCTGGAGTTCGGGGCCTTTCTGCCCCATACCCTCCCCGAGATCTTGTTCGCCCTGGGCGCGCTGATGCTGGCGCTCTTTGTTCTTCGGGGCTACATCCCGATTTACGGCACGGTATGGCTGATCGCGCTTGTTTACGTAATAGCGCGTCTGGCGTTTGCCACTCGCGCTATGAATAGTTCGCTCTTGCAGATTCACAAGGAGCTGGAGGAGGCAGCTTATGTCGCCGGCCTCGGAGTACTCCGAACGGCGCGGAGGATAGTGCTGCCGCTAGTTCGTCCCGCGGCGCTGGCGGTCTGGCTGTGGACGGCGCTGCTGGTCTATCGTGAGGTCACTGTGGCGGTCTTTCTCTCGGGGCGGGACAGCATTACGTTGACCGCCGTCGTGTGGGACTTATGGCAGAATGCAGGATCAACCCAAGCCTCGGTAATCACCTTGTTGATGTTGATTCTGTTCTGTCCTCTGCTCGTCTTATACTGGCGCTTCGCCCGCCGGAGCGCTCTGGCTCCGGATTGAGATCTCTGTCGGAAATCTGCCGGATAGAGGCCCCGCAAGGAGAAGCAGCGACGACGTACCGCTCGGATGCAAAAGCCGTGATCCGAATCCAGCAAAAGGCGTGTCAATAGTCAAAAACCGTGGGGCCGTCAACAGGAGCCTGCAGTGCTCGCAGAGCCGCCTCAACCGCACCGCGCCGCCATGCCTTCTCCCTGTTTTCGTCCAATTCAGGGACACCGAATGGGTGATGGAACGTACTTCTGCGCGGCCTGAGAATCCGGTTCGCTCCCACCTGGAGAGCTACATCTTGAAGACACGAGACGACTACGGTCGGCAGGCCGGCTCGCTCGAGTTCTTTGGCTAGCGTAGCACCGCTACGCGTTCCCGTTCCTCACGTCGCAGGTAAGATTGCGGCAGTCGCGCCTCGACGCTTGAGTTCGACCGCGATCTCCTGTCCGATTCGCTTCATTTCGGTCAGGCTACCGCCATTGCCGCAGGTGCTAAAGACCTCGTCGATAAGTTTTTTGAACCGCCCCCCGCGCTCCAACTCCCGTAAGGCGTCGACCGGCACCCCTCGGTCCGGGTCTTCGTCGACCTTTCTCGTATCGTAACCACCATGCACGTATACAAATTGGTGAGAGGTGAGATCGTCCAAATGCGCGATACTATACTGACCCCAGACTTTCGCGCTCGCGCTCGGGATTCGGTCGGGATTTCCGTGTGGGACAAAGCCCATTTCCGTGACCAGAGCAATAATGGCGTTGTCGAGTGCAGGA
>JACPFH010000236.1 GCA_016183075.1 Deltaproteobacteria bacterium
ACCTTTGATCCGATCCACTGGGGCCATCTGCGCAGCGCCGAGGAGGTGCGTGAGGCTTTCGGTCTCAGCCGCGTCCTTTTCATACCCGCCGCCAACCCGCCACATCGGATCGGCCAACCGGGCGCGCCAGCGCGCCATCGGCTCGAAATGGTCCGTTTGGCGGTCGCGAAAAATCCGGGCTTCGGCCTCTCGACCGTGGAGGTTTCGCGTCCGGGCAAGTCTTACTCCATCGATACGCTGCGGTATTTTGCCGCCGGCAAGCGCGCGGGGCAGGATGCCCACTACTTCATTCTCGGTTTGGATGCGTTTCGCGAGATATGTTCATGGAAAGACTTCGAGGAGATCTTTCCGCTGTGCCATCTCATCGTTACCTCACGGGCCGGATGCACGGAGCCGATGTCGCTTCGCGGTATGCCCGTTGCGGTGCGCAGGTTGTTTTGTTATCATCCGGCCAAGAAAGCTTATCAACACCAAAGCGGAACGTTTCTCTATTTCTACAAGATCACAGATATCGGCATTTCGGCCTCGGGGATACGACGCCTTTTGATGGAGCGGAAATCGATCCGCTATCTCGTGCCGTTGGAAGTCGCGACCTACATCCGGAAAAGAGGCCTCTACCAACGGCGCCGGGGAGGGCGATAACGGCTTTGACCGGGTTCGACTCGAGGGAAAAGGCCATTCTCCTCAGCCGATTCGCGCTGGAGAAAAAAGCTTACGATCTGGTTCTGATGGAGGTGCGAGAGGCCACCTCGATCGCCGACTACTTCATCATCTGCTCGGGCCGCTCGGATCGGCAGGTTCAGAGCATTGCGCAGGGCATCGAAGAAAAGTTGGCCGAAAGAGGGGTGTTCCCCTTATCCGTCGAAGGCATGACCCGCGGGCAATGGGTGCTCATGGATTTTTCCGATGTCATCGTTCACATCTTCTACCGGCCGCTTAGAGAGTTTTACGATCTGGAAGGACTATGGGCTCATGCGCCGAGATTGGAGCTGCCCGAGCCCTATGCGACTCTCGTAAGCCAGTTTCGGCTCAGGGACGAACAGCTCCCGTAGCCCGTGGCACGGCTTCCTGCCGGTGGCTCGGCGGGTCTAGGCCGGGCGGCCTGATTTCGAGCAGAAAGGGGAAGGGCCTTTGCGCGATCAACGAGCGGTGGTTCTTGTGGTTCTGGACGGCTGGGGAGTCAATCCCCGCGCCGACGGAAACGCGATCTTGAAAGCGGCGACTCCCTGCATGGATTCGCTGGCCGGGCGCTATCCTTCGACCACGATTTCGATCTCCGGATTGGACGTCGGGCTACCCGACGGGCAAATGGGCAATTCTGAAGTCGGGCACATGCACCTGGGTTCGGGGCGCGTGGTCTATCAGGATCTGACGCTGATTCACCGCGCCGTTGACGACGGCAGTTTTTTCGCCAACCGGGTCTTCCTCGATGCGCTGCGGGCGGCGAAGAAGGCGGGTGGAAGGCTCCACCTCATGGGTCTTCTCGGAGACGGCGGCGTCCACAGCCACCAGCGCCATTTGGAAGCGCTCGTTGAGGTTGGCAACCGGGAAAAGATGGAACGAGTATTTCTCCACCTGTTCCTGGATGGCCGGGATACGCCGCCGGACAGCGCCAAAGAATTCCTGCGCCAGCTCGAAGCTAGGATCAAGGGACTGCCGGCGGTTCGGGTCGCCACGCTGAGCGGCCGGTACTATGCGATGGACCGGGACCGGAGATGGGAAAGAACTGAGAAGGCCTATGCGGCATTGACCGAAGGTGTCGGCGTGCAGGCCGGATCCGCCCTGGACGCGATCCAAAAAAGCTACCAGGCTGGAATCACCGACGAATTCGTTCTCCCGACGGTGATTCAGGGAAATTTTCCCGAAGCCGCCGTACGGGACGGGGACGCGGTCATCTTTTTCAATTTCCGGGCGGATCGAGCCCGCCAGCTTACGCGCGCCTTTACCGAGGAAGGATTTAAGGAATTCCCGCGCAAGCGGCGCACCGCCCTGGCCGCGTTCGTGACCATGACCGAATATGACAAGAGCTTCGATCTGCCGGCGGCTTTTCCGCCGCGGGAGCTTACGAACATATTGGGTGAGGTCGTCAGCCGGCAGGGAATCCTTCAGCTCCGGATTGCGGAAACGGAGAAGTACGCTCACGTAACCTATTTCTTCAACGGGGGTCAGGAGAAAAAGTTTCCGCTGGAGGACCGCATCCTGGTTCCTTCCGCCAAGGAGGTTGCCACCTACGACCTCAAACCGGAGATGAAGGCCCCGGAGATTACCCAGAGGCTGCTCGAAGCGCTTCGGGAGGGGCGCCACGGGCTCGTGATCCTGAACTATGCCAACGCCGACCTGGTCGGGCATACGGGAAATTTCGACGCAACGGTGCGCGCGTGCGAGGTCGTAGATCGGTGCATCGGCGAGGTGGTGCGTGCGATATCGGAGCAGAACGGCCGGATGATCATCACCGGCGACCACGGCAACGCGGAGCAAATGATCGACTACGAGACCGGCAATATCCACACCGCCCATACCTCGAATCCGGTTCCGCTCATCTTGGTGGATGAGGATCTCAAAACCTGCCGGCTTCGCTCCGGGACAGCGATCGATGTCGCGCCCACCATCCTGAGCCTGTTTGGCATTGCCCAGCCCGCCGAGATGACGGGGCGGTCGCTGATCGATAAAGGATGAGGGCGGAAGGATGAAGGCGGAAACTTTATCCTTCATCCGCCATCTTTCGCCCTTTCTAGATTGGATTTACCCGCCGCGGTGCCGCTATTGTAAGGCCCAGCTTTTCGATCCCGGAGACGAATGTTTCTGCGCTGCCTGTCGCGAAAAAATCCGGCTGGTTTCCCATCCTTTCTGCCCCAACTGCGGTCGGCCTTATTTTGACGGGAGCGGAGACGACCATCTCTGCGGCGCCTGTCTTGCGGGCTCCCCCTATTTCCAACAGGCGCGTGCCTGGGCGTGTTATCCTACGGATGAACTTAGCGGCCACCCGCTGCGCGAAGTGCTCCAGCATTTTAAGTACGGGCGCAAGCTCTCTTTGGGAAAACCACTGGGGCGGCTGATGGCGCGGGACTGCGAAGGGCTTTTTCAGGGATGCGTTTTTGACGTCATCGTCCCGATACCCCTCCATCCCAAGAGGCTTCGCTGGAGAGGTTTTAATCAAGCACTCCTTTTGGCTCGTGAAGTCGGGCGGCGCTGGAAGATCGCCGTGGACCCGTTTGTCCTTTTGCGCTCGCGTGAGACCCAACCTCAGACCCAGCTTGACGAACGGGAGAGGAGGAAAAACGTGCGCGGCGCGTTTTCGGGCGGCGCGCCGGCGCGAGGGAGGTTTGCGTGCTTACCCTGGCGCGGGCAGTCTCCTAAGGGGGGTTGATGGTAGACGAAGGCGGAGTCGCGGCGAATCGGAGGCTCCCTCGGGGAGCGCGCTCTCGGCTGCGGCCGATAGGTTTGTGCCATGAGTCGTGCCGTTTGTAATCGGACGTCCGCAGCCTCGCTCGCGCTCCCTTCGGTCGCCCCCTCGGTCGGGGACAGGAATCATCCGCGCTAGAAAGGGGAGTTGATGGCAGACGAAGGCGGGGTCAGGCCGGACCGCGAGCATCCCCTCAAAGGGGAACAAAGAGCGCCTGCGAGTTTCCTGCGCCAAATTTTTGCGTTCCACTCTTGGAGCATGCGACCCGGACGCGCCCTGGACCTCGCCACCGGGAGGGGACGGCACGCAGGTGGAGGCGATCGATATCTCCGAAGATGCCTTAGCGGAGGCGGGGAGGCGCGCCGCAGAGAAAAATGTGCGGATAGCCTTCAGACAGGCAGATCTCGATAACATCGAGCTTCCCGAGGCTGTCTACGATCTGGTCATAAATATCAACTTTCTGCAAAGATCCCTTGTGCCCAAGATCAAGAAGGCGCTCAAGATCGGCGGGCGCGTCATCTTTGAAACGTATCTGATCGACCAGCAAACCATCGGGCATCCCAAAAATCCCGCCTACCTGCTCGGCCACGGCGAGCTGCTCGGCCTTTTCTCCGATTTCCGCGTCTTTTGTTACCGGGAAGGAAAGTTCACCGAAGCCGGAAAAGACGCCTTCCGCGCCGGCCTGTACGGGCAAAAAGTGAAGTGAAAGGGTTAGTGGTTAGTCTGAAGGCTTTGGGTTCGCCTCGGCGGGTGTTTTGCGCAAGACCGCCAATGCTTCAGCGACCTCCTGCCCTTTGGCCTCGATTAGGTCCAAAAGCTCTTCAGGGGTTCGCGTGTCCTCTTGAGGCTTCGCATTGGGATTAACAGCTTTGAGGTCGTAGTTTGTGGCCTCAACTTTCTTCCGAGGCACGGTCCAGCTTCGCTGGCTTTCCGCGCGGTCCGGCAGCAGGCGGAAAAACTCCTCGAATTTTTCCAGCGTCAAGGGTGTCTTCTTTCCCACCTTATATATCGGATAGGTCGTAATACCAGATCTTCTCCGTCGGCTGGCCCTTTGTAAAGAAAAGCAGGTTGGTTTTTACGCCGGCTCCGGCATTGACGAACGTCCCTGGCGGCAGGCTCAGGATGCACCAGAGATCACAGTCATCGAGGAGTTTTCGCTTGCTCTGGACAAATGCAATCTCGTTGGTACGGAAGAGCACCCCTTCGTCTAGCACTATACCGCAGCGACCACCGGGCTTAAGGCTGTCGATGACATGCTGGAGAAACAACACTTGGGTGGCCCCGGTTTTGTAGGCGAACCGAGTCTGGGCATCTTTACCCTCTTTGCCGCCGAAGGGGGGATTCATGAGGACAACGTCATAAAGAGCAGGGGCGCCTTGGAATAGCCCTCCATAACTCTCCGCCCCGGTCAGCGTGTTCCCGTGCCAAATGTGGGGCTCATCGATATTGTGCAGCACAAGATTAGCCAGGGCGATTGGATAGATCGCGTTATCCTTCTCCCTGCCGTAGAAGGTCTGCCGCTTCAAGATCTCCAGCTGGTCTGCCGAGGTAATATTGGCGTTG
>JACPFH010000008.1 GCA_016183075.1 Deltaproteobacteria bacterium
ATTTTCGCGTGAGAGGTATTTCGCGCCGAGGCCGGCGCACGCTCCAACGCGCATGTGCTGAAGAATACCGTCGTTCATAAGAGCCAGAGGCTCGGCATTGCGGACGCTTAGGAGAAATATGAGGCCGCAGTACGTCCCGCGCCGTATGCAGTATTTATCCCCGTCCTGAAACTCCCCCTGTCGCTCCCACGCCAGCATGTCGGACTTCATCCGGATGGCAAACACGCCCAGCTTGCGCGATGCGCCCTCCATCGTGCCCCAGCGGTAATAGTGCGGCTCCTGGGGAACGAAAAAGTCGACGCGCGGGCGGTAGGCGGCACGCTCCTCGGCAAGCTCTCGGTAAGCGTCTTCCATCACCTCAATGCAGGTGCTCATGTCGAGGACCGAAGCGATGTGCTCGTTGGTTAGGAAAATCATCTCGATCTCCTTTTGTGGTCGAATTCTATGCCGGTATCGCTCCAGCCGTCAACCACGGCAGCCGCTTTCGGCTAACTCTCACCAGCATTGCTAGGACAGGATTGATTTGTCTAGGCGCTATAGAGGAAGCGCATTTCATGCCTCCTGGGTCAGTGCTGCGAGAGCCCTACGAATCTCGTCAAACGCCTCAGGTTTCAAAGGCTCTTGGGGTGGTATGGGTCCACCCACGTCAAATCCCTGGATCTGCAGGCCGGCCTTGATGCATGCAGCAAGGGAATACTTCTGAAACAACTCGTTGGCCCTCCAAAGCTTCTTTTGGAGGGTATGGGCCTCTTCCCAATCGCCAAGCTGCGCTAGCTCGTACAGTCGCACGCACTCGGCAGGCAGAATGCACGCAGGGCCTGCCATCCAGCCCACACCTCCCAATCGAAATACCAGAAGCGGTATGTGCGCCGAGGCGGCGAAAACTTTCATGCGATCACCAACACGGTTCAGAATGCTTAGAATCCGCCCCGTATTCCCGGAGGCGTCCTTAACGTACCTGATGTTTCCAACCTGGCTCAAGGCCTCGATCGTATCCGGGCCCAGATCAGCGGTCCCCAGGCCGGGATTCGTATAAAGGACTATGGGACAGGGCACGGATTCGGCGATAGCCCGAAAGTAGCCCTCGAGCCCGCTGCGAGATACAGGGTACATGGTTTGAAGAATAGCGACCAAACCATCCGCGCCGAGTTTTACGAACGCTTCGGCTTGCCGCAATGCGTCAGCAGTCGAGAAAGCTGCAACCCCAGAAACGACAGGCACGCGGCCGGCAGCGGCCTCCACCACGATGCGGACGATCTCTTTTCGCTGCTCAAAGGTTAAGTAGGCAAATTCCCCGGTGCTTCCCAGGGGACTCAATCCATGGACGCCGCGCGCGATCAAATGTTCCACCAGATCGCGAAGCACCTTTCCCTTGACACGGCCAGATCCTTCTTCAATCGGTGACACAATGTACGGGAAAATTCCCTTGAACGCTTTGTCTTCCATTCTGTGGCTCCTTTGAACGGGGAAGCCTCCTACGTCTCAGGAGCAAAAAGCGGCCGGCTGCGAGTTGATCCTAGGAAATTTTGGCAGCTTGCTGGAGGAAATGTCGAACCTGCGGGTTGAAAAGATGAGCCTGTTCCTTTGTGCAACGAGTTGTCGCGTCTAGGGGTTCAAGCCCGGTCTCTCCGGGACCTGCGCCAATCCCAGCTTGCAGTAACTCTCAATGAGATTTTTCTTCTCCACCAACGTCACTCCGAGTTGAGGCCGCCGAACAACATCTGTTTTGATAATGCCTTGGTATCGCAAGATGGTTTTAATCCTCGCCACGGCCTCAACAATAGGCTCACCAAAAACTAGATCTTGAAGCTCACGAAGTTCCTCCTGAATGACCATGGCCTCTTGATGGTTGCCGGCTCGAGCCAACCCATCGATGGCCGCCCACTTTTCGGTGGCTAGGTTCGCAATGCCAATAAGGGCACCGTTCGCGCCAAGGATGTAGCTCTGGGCGACGAACCGGTCATTACCCGTAAGGACCTGCATGGTGCAACCCTGCTGCTCCAGTTCGCGCATGATCTCAGTGAAGACATCGACGCTAAAGGAAGCCTCCTTGTAGGCTACAACCTGATCAATGTGAGCGATGCGACAGATGGCCGGAACATCATACCAATAGCTGGCTACCGGGATCTG
>JACPFH010000009.1 GCA_016183075.1 Deltaproteobacteria bacterium
AGGGGACGGCTCGATCCACTTCTGATGTCGCTGATTTTGGCAGGGAGTTAAAACGAACGGGAAATTAGCTGTCTAGGAAGCCGGGGCGAGCAAATCTGACCGAGATCGCAGCCCGCAAAAATAAAGATCCGACCCAAGGACCGACTCCGAAGGAAAAGTATGATTGCAAGACCTGACCCTCTGCCCCGCATGACCCGGTCGAAGGACTCCACGTAGCAAATCCGGCTAAATGGTCTATATTCATGTCAATTGGCGGCTCCCCGTCAACGGCTAAATTATAAAGGGGATCAGCCAGTTTCGGCTAACTGGCACCGGCGTTTTCAGACCAGGATTAAACTGTACGCTTCTGTCGAATCCTGGAACGGAATTCTCGAGACCACCTTTTCCGCTTAAGAGCCTCGAGAAGATCCAGAAGCTGAGATAACGTTCTAAAGCTTTCTCGACCAAGCCAGCCTCACGTTGACGTAACAGGCCGTTTTCGGATAATCTCCACAAACATGTCTTCGGCGGAACCTGACGACCATGAACTGATCACACTCATCATCCGCGGCGACCAGATTGCCACGGACATTTTCGTTGACCGCTACAAGCGATCTCTTCCAAGATGTCTTCGTGAAGCTCCGGGAGGACAACTACCGCCGACTGCGAAAGTGGCGTCGCTTAGGTAAGTTCTCGTCCTTTCTTGCAATCGTCGTCCACAACTTGGCACGGGACCATCTCCGCTCTGAACGACAAAGGACGGGTAAAGACCCTCCTAGCGGATCGCCTGAACCCCAAGACCTACCAGGCTCAGAGAAGGATGATCCCGCGCACGTCGCACTCCTGAGGGAGGTTCAACGTGCTGTACGCGGAGCTCGAGATAAGCTGGAACCAATAGATAGGGAACTGCTTCGTCTTAAATACGACCGCGATTGGAGTTACAAGGAGATCGCTACCGAAATGGGGTTGACTGTCAATCAAGTAGGTGTGTACCTTTACAGGGCGGAGAAACGACTTCGCGAGATCCTTTACGAAAAGTTCCCGGACCTATTCCCGAACAATGAGGAACATGTGTAAGAAAAGATATTTCGATGCGTCCTGTTATTAGGGCATAAGTATGCCTCATCTGACCCCAGAACAGTTAATGGCCTATCGCGACGGCGAGAGCCAGGATCCTGGAGTCGAGCGGCATCTGGCCTCATGCGAGAGCTGTAGGCGGAAACTCGCCGATTCGCGACTCCTAGCATTACTTGCGCGAGCCGCCGAGCCAGGGCCGCCTCCATCGAGTCATCCATCTCCGGAGAAACTTGCAGCCTACCACGATCAGACACTGTCTCGGTCGCAGACCCTAAATGTCGAAAAACACCTGCGGTCTTGCGAGCCTTGCTTGACCCAGCTAATCATGCTGCGGAGGGATTTAGCGGTTCCGGCTGAGTATTCACCTGATGAAGCACTGGTCGAACGTGTAAAGAGCCGCTTCAGACCACCACCGCGGCACCGCCTCGGTCAGGTGATCCTGGAAGAGCTGAAGGGAATGAGCGGCATACGACTTCTTCCAACCTACGCCGAGGCGTCATGACCGCCAGTCAGGCGGTTCACCTCGTATGAAATGTTACAAGGAATAGGAATGGCCCGTAGGATGGGAAGCGAGACAGAGGAGGATACTTCCAGTGCCTTGAGAAAGACCGACCTGCCGGTGACTCGGGCTCTTTCACGAGGCTACAGAGGGTGGGCACGAAGGCTACGCGATCGAATCATCAAGCTCGTCGATCGTCTTCACGTTTCACCTACCCACTGGACTCGGGCAAGAAGACTACCGCCGTCTCCTGCCAACCAGAGATGGAATCGTTACATGGACCCTCCATGGGTTCGCTCTGCCTTTAAGCTGCAAACGGCTGAATTCGTGACAGAATCGCTGTACCTCGGTCTTACTTTCACGTACGAACGTCAGCGCGTGCATTTGCTCGTGCAAGCTGCCGACGAAGGAAGCGGCAAACCGCTCCAAGGTCTCCATGTCGCCCTAGTACCCGCCGCACCCGCTCACCTCCCCGCCGGGGAGGAATTTCGGACGGACCGGCGCGGTCAGGCCCGCTTCGTGATTCCAGAAGGCGAATCCGAACTGTTAGTATCTACCGAGAGCCAAACCTGTACCCTCGAACTTCGCTTCATTCAGCCGTAGCCACACTCCCACCTGTAAGAAAACGGCCGTCTCCCGCGTCTCTACTATAAGCAAAACCCCAAAACAAAGGAGATGAGCGCGATGGAAATCCTTGCCAAGGCGTTGGGACAGGTTTCGCTCGGGGATCACGTGTGCTTCAAGAATCTTGCGATGTTCCCGCTTCTGAACGGACCGCAACGGGAGCCAGACTACCTCACACTGGACGAGGCCATGTCTAAGAGCTACCTCCACATCACCGAAGTTTCAACCGGGGGGAGCGTGCCGGAACTCAAGTGCACCAATGAAGGGGACCTGAGGGTGCTCCTCCTCGACGGTGAGGAGCTCGTTGGGGCAAAACAAAATCGCGTTCTCAACCTGACGATTCTCGTACCCCCGATGTCGACTATTGTCATTCCAGTTTCCTGCGTGGAAGCAGGGCGCTGGTCCGACGTATGGCACGAACTTACGGCCGCCTCGACCCTTCACTATAGCGCCGGCCGCGCAAGAAGGATGAAAAGCGTGAGCGGGCACATGGCGCAAAGCGGCAGCCGCCAGTCAGACCAGGCAGCAGTCTGGGAGGATATCGCCGCAAAGGCGGATCGGCTCCACGCCCGTTCCTCTACCCATGCAATGTCGGCGATCTTCGGGCAACATCAGGGGCCCATCGAAGACTATGTAAGAGCCTTCGACTCGCCGAGTGGCCAGGTAGGCGCAGTTTTCGCAATCAATGGCGACATCATCGGATGTGACCTGTTTGACAGCGCGGCAACGCTGAGAAAGTTGATGGCAAAGTTGGTGAGCAGTTACGCGCTTGATGCGATCGACTTGGTGAAGGAAACGGCGCCGGAGCCAGGGGCTGACGAAATAAAAGAGTTCCTTTCCCTCGTCGGTCGGGCAGAGACGCGCGCTTTCCCTTCTGTAGGAATCGGCGACGATGTGCGCTTGAGCGGTCCCGGAATTACCGGGGCCGCACTTGTTGCGGGCGGCCGCGTCATCCATCTGGGTGCGTTTGTTTTGGAGGAACAGGCTCAGAGAGAGCCAGAATATCCGGAAGCGCAGTCAAATTTGGCGCGACCCTCGCGTCGCCGGGGCTTCCGAACGACGTAATCCGATGACAGCCGATGAAGGCAGAAAAGGTACGGCCGGGGGTCTTTTCCTATGCCGTCTCTGAAATCGGGGTCGGAGTGTTCCTCCGCCCCAATTCAAGGAGGTTCCATGGACAACAAGCTCATCGTCGAGAGAGTCTTTCAACTCTAGGCGGCAATCCGCTATAAGAACACCATTCTTGCCTCTGCTTTGAGACGCGCCATTCTTCCGCTGCTCGAGTACCGACATTCTCTATCTACCGTGACGCACAAGACCCTCTTGGCTTTGGACGGTGTCGACCGAGCAGCTGTCCCGTACATCCAACGGGTTATCGCGGGGGAAGACCTGGAGGCCATTGCAGCGAACGTTCCAGAAAGGAAGAGGCATACTTCGACGGGTGGAGGCGGCTCTCGTGTCCCCGATAGTGGTGACTGGGACGGTTCTTGGGACAACATAGTTCGGATCATTGAGGATTGGTCACCTGCTAGAAAGGATGACTGAGAACCGCTGGTCGGTGCACTATGCGAACCAACTACGCGCTCAACTCGGCCCCGGCTGGGTGGTCTTTTCGCCGCGTGTCGCTCGCCTGGCGCAGGTTAGCCTCAGATTAGACAGCCAGTTGCTATGACATTCCGCAACTTCGTTCACGCTTTTCTTGGCGCTTTCGGCTTCGGCCTAGACGGGTGGGTGGAGACGCAGAAGGAAGCTTACGGCCGTCGGGACGGAGTCGCCGAGGAACTGGACAGAAAAGCTGCTCAGTTCAATGGCGAATTGCTCGGTCTCAGTGGGACATTACTCGATGAATTCGTCCACCGCCGCCCACGACTTGTTCCCCAAAACTTTTGGGGTGGAGACCTCGGCTGGCGCTCGGCCAAGCGGAAGAAGCGATGGGAAGACCTTCTGACTCGCAGCGGCATTAGCGTTTCCGCGACCAGCCCCGGCATGGTGATACGATTCGACATCAATGCTTCAGAGTGGGTTCCCCATCCCTATGCTCCACCGCACTGGGCAACACACGACTTCAGCCTGTTCTCGCAGTACATTAGTCACAGAGAAGACGCCTTCGAGCTGTGTCGGCAGTGGAGAGCCGAGAACTCCATCGCTTTGACCCAGCGCCTCCAGGAACGTCTTCGAAGATTCCCCGTGCAGCTCGGCGCCAGTTACCGGAGGCAGGATCACCATGCAGTTCTCCACGACTATGCCGACGTTGCGTTTCTACTCCCGTGCTACGGTACCGATCTGCTTCAGGTCAAGACAGTCTGGCAAGGTGAGACTGCCTTGGTCGATCTGGTCAGACAAATCTTCCGCGACGCCGTCCGGGAGTACTCGCCCGACTGGCTAATGGGCCAACGCATAGATGTGTTTATCCCCTCGCTTCAAGTTGGTTTTGAGTACCACGGCGAGCAGCACTACCGCCCCGTGGAGCACTTCGGTGGCAAGGAAGGTTTCCTGAGGTCGAAGAAGCGGGATCAAAGGAAGCTGCAGGCCTGTCGTAACGCGGGTGTCAGCCTAATCGAGTGGAAGTTCACCGAGCCCATCAACGAGTCCAACCTCAGGAGAAAGCTCGAAGCGATCGGTGTCGAGAAGCCCGTGTCTTGGCGTCGCGGCTCGGCCTTCAATTCACCCTAAGGTCGAGGGGTCGGCCACGCAGTTCTTGAAAAGGAGTATGTTATGCGCACGAGGTCGAAAATAACGATTTTGGTTCTCTCTTTCCTTTTTTCGCTGTGTGTAGCAAACAGCGCCGTTGCCAGTGATTTTTGTCGTGGGTTTGAACAGGGTTACAAGACTGGATATAAACGAGCAAAAGGAA
The DNA here is from genome assembly GCA_016183075.1 of Deltaproteobacteria bacterium. Lineage (GTDB taxonomy): Bacteria > Desulfobacterota > Binatia > UBA9968 > UBA9968 > 2-12-FULL-57-22. Next base: position 5,034 of record JACPFH010000009.1, read on the forward strand.
CAAGTCTGGACCCGTTGGTTCCCCTGTGCCCATTGCAGCCACTAAAAGGAATCGGCGACCCAAAATCGGATTTTGAGCATGGCTATACCATTGGTTTTAAGAGAGGAATGGCAGATGGATCCAGAAGATAAGTTTCGGTTATGCGAAAAAGGAGGCATAGCAGAAATACGTATGATGTCCTCCGAATTTCGGTGGCTGACCCCGAAA
>JACPFH010000229.1 GCA_016183075.1 Deltaproteobacteria bacterium
CCCGAGGGAACGGTGCCCTATACCATCGGTGAGTCGGCTAACACGGTGACCACATACGGTTACGACCGGGTAACGCAGATGCAGGAGACCAAGACGACCCTGTGTCGGATCGTAAAGGCCTAGGCCAAGGAGGAAGAGACCATGTCGCAAGCACAGGTTACTGTTCCGTATAGACAGGCCGATGGACCGCAGGGCAAGAAAGAACCAGCCCGGATGAAATTCTACATCGACGTCAAGCGCTGCATCGAGTGCGGCGGCTGTGAGGTGGCGTGCAAGAACGAAAACAATGTGCCGGCTGGCATCGCCCGGATCAAGGTTGTGACGATCAATGAAGGCGAGCCGGGTGAGACCAACGTGGCTGTTCCTTGCATGCATTGCTCGAAGGCGCCCTGCGTCGCCGTCTGTCCTGTGGATGCCCTGTACCACCGGCCGGACGGCATCGTGGCCCTCAACAAGGAGACCTGCATCGGCTGCGGATACTGCCTCTACGCCTGTCCGTTTGGCGCCCCGCAATTCCCCAAGGGGTCGGCGTTCGGTGCCCGCGGTGTCATGGACAAGTGCACCTATTGCGCGGGAGGACCCGAGGTGGCGTTCTCGGAACGTGAACGGCGTCTGTACGGGTCCAACCGGATTGCCGAAGGTAAGTTGCCGGCTTGTGCGTCAGTCTGTGCTACAAAGGCATTGATTGCTGGTGACGCTGAAGAGGTGGCAAACGTTGTCCGCCAACGTATGGCGGCCCGCGGAGCCGGTGGCGGGGCTTGGGGCTGGGAGTCCGCCTACGGCAAAGGGCCCTAACTAAATGATGAAGGATAAAGGATGAGGGATGAAGATTCCCGGATAGGATTTCTCCGGCCTTCGTACTTCCGCCTTCATCCTTCTAAAAAATCCCTGCTGGGAGATCACTCTCGGCGGGGATTTTTTTGGATTGAATAGCAACATGCTTGGAAGTAAGAAAGCAAGGAAAGGCCATGGAATCTATCGTTCTCTGGCAACATAAGTGGGGATTGACGTTCCACATCCCCTGGTACCTGTTTCTGGGAGGGCTCGCTGGCGGCACGATGACGATCGCCGCCCTGGCCGACCTGCTTGCGGGAACGCGGGAGCGGCCCCAGAGCTTCGCCCGAGCGGCTGCCTATATCACGGTCCCCACGATCATCCTTGGGGGCCTGTCCCTGACTTTTCACCTCGGCAAGCCCGAGCGCGGGTTTGCGTTTCCCCTGTTTTTCACCAACTACCAGTCCTGGATGACCATCGGAGGATGGATCATCGGAGTCTTTGCTCCACTGAGCCTTGCGTACGCCGCCGCGTGGTATTTTAACGTTGGCCGGCGGGTAAGAGTCGTGATGGCCGCCGTTGGAGTTCCGCTGGGTGTGCTCATGTCGCTCTACACGGGGTTCCTGCTGTCGGCCACCTGGGCAGTCCCCGGGGGTCGATGGTACGTTCCCTTGTGGGATAGCAGATACCTGCCCGTCCTTTTCGTGCTGTCCGGGCTCTCCACAGGTCTTGGAGCGTGCGGTTTAGGCGTGCTCGTCGCAGGCAGGCTCGGGCGGCCCTCTTCTGGTAGTGGAACACCCGAGGAGACCTGGGCGGTTGCCAGGCTTGCAAGCGCAGCCGACGTGGCGGCGATTCTCGTCGAGGGAGCCTGGGTCTACCTGTTCCTTGCGTCGCTGGGCGTGGGCACACTTGGTCAACAGTTAGCATTTACGTTGCTGACCAAGGGTGAACTCGCGCCCTGGTTTTGGTGGGGATTCGTGGCCACGGGTCTCGCCGCCCCGCTTCTTGGAAGTGGAATGCACGCCATCGGCGAGCGAATCTTTCACAGCAGGCTAGGATGGATCCTTTATGTGAAGTTCGTCCTGGTGCTGGTAGGTGGCCTGATGCTTCGGTATGTCATCGTCTGGGGCGGAGACCTGAAAGCCCCTCTCACCTTCCCTCCTTCTATGTGGCCTATTCCTGGCGTCAGTGGTCCACCCTTTCCAGGGTTGGGCGGATAGAATGACCGCACTGTCTTTTTTTCTGGTTTTCGTCCTCGCGGATACGCTTCTTGCGCAGACAAAAGGTGATGCAAAGAGGGGAGAGGACCTCTACATCGAGAAGTGTGTGCTCTGCCACGGCTCTCAGGGACAAGGGTGGGATTGGACAAAAAAAGTAGCCAGCCCACCGGTCCCAGTCCCTGATCTTGCCAAGATCGCACCGCAACGTTCGGATCAGTTCCTTTTTGATGTGGTCACGGGGGGCGGCGAGGCCGTGGGAAAAACACGGTTCATGCCTCCTTTTGGTTTCCAATTGAGCGACCGGGAGGTTTGGGATCTGGTGGCTTACGTGCGATCGTTGGGTAGCAAGAAATGAGCGCCGGACGACCAAATTCGATTGTGCGCTTCCTAACGCTTCTCTTGGGGTCGGCAACTCTGCTGGCGGTTACTCCGTCCGTGCGCGGCCTTCAGCATTCTTCCGCGCAACCCCCCGGCCCTCATCATGAGCGCACAGGTCTGGTTCCCCACGCCATCGCCGTGGGAGACTTCAACGGCGATGGCGTTCCCGACGTCGCAGTTCCGGCCGCAGCCGAGCGAAAGGTCACGATCCTTTTGAGCGACGGCAAAGGAAAATTTGCCGCCAATCACAGCTATCCGACGGGCATTGGACCAAGCTGGGTGGAAGTAGGGGATTGGAACGGAGACGGGAATCTTGATCTCGCTACCGCGAATACCGGAGGCGGAAGTCTGACTCTTTATTTCGGCGATGGAACCGGCAAGTTTACAGGTGCGCAGGAGATTCCCGCCATCCATGGTCCGGCTTCCGTGGTCGCGTTTGAGGCAAACCGAAGCCGGCGGCTGGACCTGGCCGTGGTACAGGCGAAGGAGTCGCGGCTCGTGGTTCTGGAGAATCTGGGGGGCCGATTCAAGGCCGGCCGCACATATGAAGTGGGGCGTGCTCCCCACATAGTAACCAAGGCTGATCTCAACCGCGACGGAATTCCTGATCTCGTGGTGGGTTCGTTCGCACGCCACACCCTCTCGGTTTTTATCGGCAAAGGAGATGGCACCTTTCACAACGCGCGCGAGGTTGCGGTCGGGCGATTTCCCCACTACGTGGGGATCGGGGACTGGAACCGGGATGGCCATCAAGACTTGGCTCTGGTCTGTGCCGGAGAGGACGCTGTGTTCACGCTTCACGGGGATGGAACCGGCAATCTGCGCAAAGCGGGGACGCTGCCAACCGGAGCCAACCCGCATGGTCTAGCGGTGGCGGATGTTAACGGTGACGGACTGGCGG
>JACPFH010000230.1 GCA_016183075.1 Deltaproteobacteria bacterium
GAAGGTGATCGAGCGATTCCCGTGGACAGAACTTTTTCCCCACGTTAAGTCCGATGATCTGGAGTACGGCGGACTTGTGCTCATCAACCAGACCCTTTTCGTCCTTCCGGCCTATAACAAAAACCTGGTGAAGCCCCAGGATGTCCCGAAGACATGGGACCAGATCCTGGCTCCCAAGTGGAAGGGCAAGCTCGGCATTCTTATTTATCCGGATCCCTGGCTGCTGTTCTCGCAGCCCAACGCGTGGGGCGAAGAGAAAGCCTTCGGCTATCTGAAAAAGCTTATGGAGCTCAACCCGAAATTGGGCCGCTTTCCCGAGGTTCACGAGCGGGTTGTCTCCGGTGAAACCCCGCTAGCGTGGGGACAGCACCGCGAGCGCACATTATCGGCCAAAGAACAAACGGGGGCGCCCGTGGAAGTGGCCGAGCTGGCGGATCCGCCGCTGGTTTGGATCAATATTCTTTTTGTTCCCAAAGGCGCCCGCCATCCCAATGCCGCGGCGCTCGTGGCGGCGGCCATGCTCACCAAGGAGGGGCAGGATCATCAGCTCAAGTTTCAAGCAGCGACGTCGATGTTCAGCCCGGGTACGCCAGCGGCAAAATTTGCCGCCAAGCGAAAGGTCTTTAAGCCCGATGTCGACTTTGTCGTGGCGAAAGGAGAGCAGCTCTCAAAGAAGGTTCGCTCGATCATGGTTGCGAAGTAGAAGAATTTGATGGCTGCGCCCTCCGAAGGAAAAGCTTCGCGCGCCTTAGTGCCGGTTCTGGCTGTCGCCCTTTCCGGGATCCTGCTGATCCTGATCCCCCTGCTGGCGACCGGCTGGATCAGCTTCATGATCGGGGTGCCGGGCTACGGCAAGTATACGCTCAGCAATTACACGCAGGTTCTGTTCGATCCTTTCGGTTATCGGGTTTTTCTGAACACTTTGATTTTCGCCCTTGGATCTACGGCCATGGCGCTCATCGTCGCTGCGCCGCTGGCGTGGAGTGTGGCGCGAACCGACCTTCCGTTTCGCAACACGATCAGTTTCTGGCTCGGGATGGTGCTGGTAATTCCGGGTTTCCTGCAGGGCATGGGCTGGGCGCTGATGCTCAGCCCGAATATCGGCATTCTGAACCGCTTTCTGATGGAGCTGTTTGGGATTGAGGAGGCGCCGTTCAACATTTACTCCCTTGGGGGGATGACTTTCGCCCAGGGGCTTAGCCTCGTGCCGCCGGCTTTCTTCATGCTGCTGCCCGTCTTTGTGGGCATGGATTCGAGCCTTGAGGAGGCGGCTTTTTTGAGCGGAGCGGGCAAGCTTCGGACTTTCCTCCGGGTGAATCTCCCGCTCGCCGCTCCCGCCCTCGTCGCCGCGGCCATCTACGTCTTCGTGCTGGCCTTTGCCCTGTTCGAGGTGCCCGCCGTGCTGGGATTTCCGGATCGGATATTCGTCTTCAGCACAATGCTCTATTTCTTCGTCCATATTCAGCAGGGGACGCTGCCGGAATACGGCTTGGCCGCGGCTTACGGCAGCATCGTCATGATCGTGAGCCTGCTCATGGCCACCTATTACGTAAAGCTCATCAAGCAGAGCAGGAGATTCGTCACCATAACGGGAAAAGGGCGTCGCGGCAGGATGGTGAGCCTGGGAAAATGGCGCAGCCCGGCGTTCTCGGTGGTGGCCGTCTACTTTATCCTGGCCTTGGTTTTGCCGATGCTTGTGCTCTTTTATTATTCGCTGCTGCCGTTCTTTAAGCTTCCTTCGCTCGACGCCGTTTCTTCTTTTACGTTCAAAAACTATGTTAACGTTTACACCCGGCAAGGCGCTCTGCCGCTGATCAACACCGGGATTCTGATCGCATTCGTCCCTGTCATCGTGATTCTGGTCGGCACCCCGATATCGTGGCTGGTGGTACGCTCGCGACTGCGTGGGCGCTTCGTGATCGACAACATCGCCTTTCTGCCCCTGGCGGTGCCGAGAATCGTGCTGTCGGTGTCGCTCCTGTACCTGGCGCTGGTGAGCCGGGATTTCCTTCCCCTCTACGGCACCATCTTTCTCATCGCCATCGCCCACATCATCGCGTTTATGAGCTTTGCGACGAGGACGCTCAACGCCGCGATCATCCAGATCCATACCGACCTGGAAGACGCCGGCCGGGTCAGCGGGGCTACCGTTGTTCGGGTACTGAAGCGAATCACCGCGCCTCTGCTCAAGCCGGCCCTCTTCGCCGCGTGGTTCTGGATCATGCTTTTGTCGTTCCGCGAGGTCACGATGGCGGTCATGCTGTCCTCCGCCGAGAGTATTGTTTTTCCGGCGCAGATCTGGATTCTACTCTACGCCCGGGGGATTCTGATACATTCGATTTGTTCGTTACGACGGCGATGCTCACTGTAAAGCAACTGACCAAGCAATTCGAGATTCCTGGCGGCCACATCAGGGCGGTGCGCGATCTGGATTTGACGGTGGCGGAAGGGAGTTTTTTCGTCCTCCTCGGCCCGAGCGGGTGCGGGAAGTCGACGCTGCTCCGGTGCGTTGCGGGCTTGGAACAACCGGAAGCAGGGGAGATTCGGCTGGGAGAGCGGCTGGTCTATTCGGCACAAGCTAATATTTCCGTTGATCCCGAAGATCGCGAGGTCGCCATGGTCTTCCAGACCTATGCCGTCTGGCCCCACATGACGGTCTTTGAGAACGTCGCCTTTCCCCTTACCGAGGCCAAGAAGAAGCGATTTCGGTCGGAACAGGTAGCGGCGAAGGTGAAGGAAGCCCTTCATCTGGTCCGCCTGAGCGGATTCGAGCGCCATTCCGCCGCCACCCTGAGCGGCGGCCAGCAGCAGAGGGTGGCCCTGGCGCGGGCGCTCATTCGCGAGCCGAAGCTGCTCTTGATGGACGAGCCGCTCAGCAATCTTGACGCCAAGCTGCGCGAGGACATGCGCGACGAGATCAAGGAACTTACCCGTTCCCTCGGCGTAACCACGCTGCACGTAACCCATGACCAGACCGAGGCGATGGCGCTGGCGGATCTCATGGCGGTCATGTACGAGGGAAAAATTCTGGAGATCGGGCAGCCGGAAGCTCTCTATCGGAATCCGGGAACGCGATCCGTCGCGGAGTTCTTGGGTCGTACGAACTGGCTCAGCGGCGTGGTTGCGGGGAACGGGACGGTGACGACGGAGATGGGGCTCGTGAAATGCCCGCTGCCGAACAGGGCGGGCCCTGGC
>JACPFH010000222.1 GCA_016183075.1 Deltaproteobacteria bacterium
CCGTATTTATGAAATACGGTACTAAGCCGTCCCAGCGCAGGCCTCGCCGCCGTTCCTTCCTCGGGGGGGCGGCCCCCGGCGTCCTTTGTGTGGGGTAGTTTAGTGCCGAATGGGTCGCCAGCAAGGCCAAGCCGGGTTTGGTCTGCCATAACGCGCGGAAGGGTTCGGTTAGCGATTTCACGACGTTCCTCGGGGACAACGCGCGAGAGCACGGTCCATCCGCAAGTCAGGTGTCTCCCAGAGTCCACTGGTTGACTCGAAGACTCTTGACCGTAACCGCCCTTGATTCATGGACTTGTGGCTGCTCGCGCTGTTGATTCGACGTGACAGGAGTCAACGTAAATCTCGTTTGGCGCGTATGACTTCGCGTCAGGAGGTTCAGGACATTTAGATTCAACAACTTAGCGGCTCCAAGTCTCTCGCCACACTCATCGGCGCTGCGTCAAACTCGCTTCTCTCCGTGGCACCTCTCTTGAACGAGGGCACGCTGCGTTTACCGCCCAACCGTGGGCGGGGCGGCGCTCGGTGGTTCGGTATCTCTCAATCATACGAGGACGACTATGGCCAGGTTCGGAGGGGCACACGTGTTGGAGGTGGATCGCTGGGAAGGTGTCACGGTAGCCGTCGCCGTGCTGGTGCGGCTTGAAGACTTCAGGATGCCCGGCAAGATCGACGTGGAGCGGTGGGTCCAGCAGATCGACGACAAGATACTGCCCGTGTTCGGCGCCGACGAGACCGCGCCGGTCGTGATTGCGATCAGGGCCACCGAGAGAAGCGGCAAGCAGATCGCGGCGAATCTGATTCTCGACGCTGCTGTGGACTGTCCTGCTCAGTTCGAACGGTCGAAAGAGGAACGACCACGGCGCACGATTGCTGACTACGACGCGCCGCGTGGGGATATCTCGAACTGAATCACAGGCCCTTCAATTGATGAATGACTCCACTCCGGCCGATCTCACCCTGCGTTCAGGATCGCCAGAGCCTTGGGAGTAAGCTCGCCTCCCGAACGGCCCTGACCAACGGAAGACAGAAGGTCTCGCTTCCGCGCTTCGTGAAGCATGTCTCTCACTCTGGCGGCGGATAGCCTACGCCGTCTTGCCACGTCTGTTGTTGGACGCGGGCTGCCCTGTGCCACTCTCTCCGCGTAGTCCCGAGCAAGCTTCGCGTAGAACTGTTCGGACCGAATCGGTGGGCGACCGCGTTTCGGTTCCAAAGTGGAAAGCGTAAAGGTTTGTCCAGCGAGCGCACCCAACGCTGGCGCAGTCTGGCCGCGGAAAGTGGACTGTCGGGTCGTCCGCTCCTCATCAAGCCAACGCGAAAACGCGGCGCCGACCTGCCGATGCTCACCAATGCGGACTTGACGAACGACCTCGGCTGAGAGTCCACCCTCGGGGATTGTCGTGTCGAGCCCGAGGACCTCGGCACTCCAGCGTCCTGGCGGTCGTCCCCTCGCCCGTTCACGCGGAAAGATCCGGATCTCTGCAATGACGGGCTCCCGATGTGGGCCGGGCACTAAGCGATAGGCGGCCATCCACTGTTCGTTCACGACAGCTTCGACCCATGCCTCTGCGCGCCGCCGTGTTGGGGCACCGGCTGCCGCCGTGACAACCCGCATCGCCCAGGCACCCCTTGGCCGGGTGGATCTATGGGTTCTGAATTTCGGTCTGGCCATGGGCCAAGGGTAGCACACAACGTGCATTTATACAATTGTTGTGACAGATATGACTTGACATTTTGTCAATAGTCTGGTATAATTGCTGCTTCGATCAAACAGAAAATTCATGACACGGGACACCAGTCTGCGGAAGGGTATGGACTGCGCACTCCGCCGCTTCTAGGTCGCCAAGACTGGCCGTCTTCGACGAAAGGAAATATACACGTATGGTCTATGACTTACTCAGTGCGTGGAACATTGAGACTGCGGTCCCCAAGAGACTCGGACACGCGCAGCGGGATGCTGCGTTCCACTAACAAGCGAATACGTGAACTGATGTCTTCGGGGACTACGTGTCTCCGGAGGGTTGGACGATGCTGGAGGCAATCACATGACCGACCTGCTGCTGGAGCAGATAAGACGAACCGCTACGCCGATCACGTCGGAATTCGGTGGACAGGTAAATGGACCACCAACCAGCGGCAGTGTGTCGGAGGCCCCGACGTTCAAGCTGTTCTCAATCGATGAGGTGCTCAGTCTGCCGTCACCGGAATGGCGAGTTGAAGGCCTGCTCCCGGTCGGCGCACTGAGCATGATCTACGCCCCGCAGGAGCAGTTCAAGACGTTCTTCGGGCTCGACCTGGCCTTATCCGTCGCGCACGGCCCGGACTTTCATGGCCGGAAGGTCAAGCGTGGACCAACGGTCTACATCCTCGGCGAGGGAAGCGGAGGGCTCAAGAACCGCGTCAAAGCGTGGATGAAGCAGCACGGGGTCAAGGACGTAGAAGGTGCCTTTGTTGTGCTGGAGGCAGTGCAGTTCAAGCGGCCCGACGACGTGGAGACGCTGAAAGCGCAGATCACCGCGCGGAATCTGAAACCCGCGATGTTGTTCATCGACACGTTCGCTCGGTGCGCCGTTGGCGTGGACGAGAACGACGCGAGGCACGTTGGGGAATGGATTGACGCCGTTACGAAACTCCAGCACGAGATGGGGGTTGATGTCGTCGCAC
>JACPFH010000223.1 GCA_016183075.1 Deltaproteobacteria bacterium
AGGGCATCATCGATACCATCGGCTCGGATCACGCCCCCAGTACCCTGGCGGAGAAGGGACGGGACATGTGGAAGGCGCCCATGGGGCTGGGCAACGTCTCGGGAATGATCCTGCCGGTCATGCTGAGCGAGGGCGTCAACAAGGGACGTGTGTCTTTGCAGGACGTGGTCCGGGTTTGCTGCGAGAACCCGGCCAAGGCGCTGGGCCTCCACCCGAAGAAGGGCGCGCTCTCCATCGGCAGCGACGGCGATCTGGTCATCGTCGACGCGGACCGGGAGGTGGAGGTGAGCCACAAGAACCTGCACTCGCGGTGCGACTGGAACATCTGGGAGGGCTGGAAGTTCCGCGGCTGGCCCACCCACACGATTCTGCGCGGCGAGCTTGTCTACCAAGAAGGCCGCTTCCCAGCCGAGCCCGGCGTGGGCAAGTTCATTCCCAGGACAGCGAGCAAATAACATCAGTGGTCAATGATCACGGCCAATCGCGCCCGCGCCGCCGGTGCGACGGAAGCGGAGATCAAAGAAGCCGTTGAGGTAGCCTATCTGTTCGGCGGCACGCCGGCTTTGGTAACCGCAGTGAATGCCTTCCGCGCCTCCGCGTAAGGGTTCTTTTTGAATCATATTCCCACGCGACTCACGGCCGGGTGCGCGGCGGGCAAATCCCTGCCATCGATGCCGTAGGTGATCATGCCCGATAAGAGCAAAATGGCGCCGAGCGCCAGGAGGAAGCCGTCATAAGTGCCCGTCCTGTCAAAGGCGAAACTCCCGAGCAGCGGGCCGCCTGCGGAGCCGATTTGGTGGACGATAAAGCTCAGGCCGAGAATGACGCCGGCCAGTCTCGGACCCACGGCTTCGAAGAACATCACGTTGTTCACGGCGACCGTGCCGAAGGTTGGTCCGACCGCCACGATGACCAAGAGGTAAAACACAAACTCGTTCGGCATCGGCAGCGCCATCGCCAGGGTCCCGATACCCCGCACGAAATACGTGAGACCCAGGATTCGGCCGCGCCCGTAGCGATCGGACATCCAGCCGGCCAAAACGGAGAAAACGACCGACGAGGCGCCAAAGATGCTAACCCCGATCGCCGCCGTAACCGGCTCGAATCCCTTGCTATAGGCCAGCGCCACGAGATGCGCGATCTGAAAGAACGCCACACCGCAGGAGAATCGGGCCAAAAAAAGATAGATGATCGAGCGATTGCGCAGATACGGCAGGCATGCTCCCCAACTGACCCGGGAACGCAGCCCCAGACGCGCCGTGTCCGGGTCGTGCGCGCCAAACCAAGCGAGCGGGAAAGCGACTAGCAGCAACATCGCGCCCGTGGCCATCGCCGCGACACGCCAACTGAACGCGGTGATCAGGAAAAAAAGAACCGGCGCGAACAAGAGCGGATTGAGCGGCGTGGCCGCTTGAACGAAGCTCACGGCCCGTCCTCGGTTCGAAGTTTCGAAATGCTTGGAGATCAGCAGCGTCATAGTGGTCAGGCCGCAGGCTCCGATCGTCGCGCCAACCAACAAGCCAAAGGTAAGCAATAATTGCCAGAGATTTTGTGACAGCCCCATGCCGAAAAATCCCGCGGCCATGATCAGGATACCGCCCAGGATCACCGGGCGGGCGCCGAAGTCGTCGGCCAGCTTGCCGAATAGCGGCGAGCCAACGCCCCAGGCAATCATGGCGACGGTGTACGGCAGAGTAGCGAGCACGCGCGACCAGTGAAACTCCGCTTCGATGGGAGGCAAGAAGAGACTGAATGACGCGGTGGCAACCGAGGTCAACAATAGAACTATCGAGCACAGGGCGAGGACGGTGTTGCGCGACATTTCGCGAGGCCTGGCTTCGGCCTGTCGAGCGGCGATCTGTCGAACTTCTCGTGCTGGTAGCTGCAAACGAGTTGCTCCCTCGGTGTCGAACGCTGGCAAAAAACGGGGACCCTTCCTGATAACGGAGACAGCGAAGCTTGTCAATGCCGCGGCCGGTTGAAACCCCCGCACTTGTATGTTAACTGAAAGAGTTTAAGAAATTTCAGCCATGCAGAAGATCGATTTCGCCAAAGGAGACGGGCTCATTCCGGTCATCGTTCAGGATTATCGCTCCCGCGAGGTGCTTATGCTTGCCTACATGAACCGCGCGGCGTGGCAAAAGACGCAAAAGACCGGCAAGGCCCATTACTACAGCCGGTCGCGGCAAAAGATCTGGCTCAAGGGAGAGGAGTCGGGACATTTCCAGATGGTCAAAGGCGCCCTGATCGACTGCGACAATGACACTTTGCTGCTCCAGGTCAGACAGCTTGGCGGAGGGGCATGTCATACGGGGTACAGGTCCTGCTTCTTCCGCAAGCGGAGCAAAAAGGACTGGCAGACCGTGGGGAAGAGGACCTTTAATCCGGACGAGGTCTATAAGCAAAAGGGATAAAGAGTTACATTATGGAGTTGAAATTAGGCTTGCCGAAAGGGAGCCTCCAGGTCGCAACCATCGAGCTGTTCAAAAAATCGGGCTGGAAGATCTCCGGCATGGAGCGGAGCTATTTCCCATCCATTGACGACCCGTCGCTGCGCTTGAGCGTGGCGCGGGCGCAAGAAATGTCGCGCTACGTGGAGAACGGCACCCTGGATGCGGGAATCACCGGCAGGGACTGGATCGAAGAAAACGGATCGGACGTCCACATCGTCGTCGAGCTCGTCTACGCCAAAGCGAGTTTCCGGCCGGTGCGCTGGGTCCTCGCTGTTCCCCAGGATTCGCCCGTCAGGAGCCTTGAAGACCTCAAGGGCAA
>JACPFH010000224.1 GCA_016183075.1 Deltaproteobacteria bacterium
CTTCCTCCACCCAAGAGGCGCCGAATTCACGTTCCTTCCGGCTCTCGATTTCCCGGCCGAGCCCGGCCGATGAGTTTCCGGGGTTGCGCCAGCGGCCGATTGTCAAATGGGGTTGAAAGGCTCTTCGCTCGCGCGCAAAACCGAGCGGCTCCAGCGCCCGCTCCACGCCCGATACGAGCCCCGCGAGCGCCTCGCCCTGAAGCCCCACCCATAGGACCCGAGGCCTGTTAACGCCGGGGAAAACGCCGATCCCCCGAGCAGCCACTGAAAATCGCTGAACCGCTCGCACAGGTTGCTCCAGGGCTTCCATGATCGGCCCGATCTTCTCCTCCGCAACCGAACCGAGAAACTTGATAGTAAAATGAAGATTCTCACGGGCGACCCAGCGCACTCCCGGGAGCTTGCTTCGAAGTTGCAACTGCGCCTCGGAGATTTTCCCGGTCACTTCCGGGTCGAGCCGAACTCCAACAAAGGCGCGAATCACGATGCCACAAGGACAGTCCTTAACCAGTTGAGCGCCGCCTGTGAGGCGCCAAGAATCACGTGTTCCCGGTCGCCGCCGAAGCGAAAAAGCCGGGCCTCGACCCGATCGCGCCAGGCAAGCCCTACCCAGACCGTGCCTACAGGAGTTTCCGCGCTCCCACCGCTCGGGCCAGCAATGCCGGTCGTGCTCAGGCCGACATCCGCCCCTGCCTCCCTTCTGATTCCGTCGGCCATCTCGCGCGCCGCCTCCTGGCTCACCGCCCCGTGTCGCTCCAGAGTAAAGGCTTTCACGCCGGCAAAGCGGATTTTAGACCCAGGGGAGTAAGCAACCGCGGCGCCCTTGAAATAGACTGAACTTCCAGCGATGCGGGTGATGCGACGGCTGATGTAACCGCCAGTGCAGGACTCGGCCACAGCCAAGCTCCAACGCTTCCCGAGAAGCAGCTTCCCGACAACCTCTTCTAACGTCTCGTCTCCCTCGGCGTAAATATAACGACCGACGAGACTCTCGATCCGAGCCTTAAGCTCTGAGAAGCTTTTTTGCCCTTCCTCGCCCCCCCTGACCGTTAACCGTAAAGACAGATCAGGATAGTGCGCGCGAAACGAGAGTTTTGCCCGCTCGCCGAGCAAAACCGGCCTCAATATGGCATCAAGCCTAGACTCCGTCAAGCCATGAATTTTGAAGGTGCAGGCCCAGATCGTCTCGGCGGTCTTATTCTGCTCAGAAATCCACGGTAAGACGGTCTCATTCAGCATGGCTTCCATTTCCCTCGGGACGCCGGAAAGCCAGAAGAGGGCTTTTCCCGCTCCGACGCTCACGCGAAAGCCCGGTGCGGTTCCCAGCGGGTTGGGCACGATCTCCGCTCCCTCCGGAAATAACGCTTGCTTTAGGTTGTTCGGTGTCCACGGGAGGCCGCGAGATGCAAATCTCTTCTTCAATCCCTCAGCGATCTCTTCTGAGAGCCGGAGTTTCCGGCCCAGAAACTCCCCCACGGCTTCGGTCGTAAGATCATCCGCGGTCGGTCCCAAACCGCCGGTGCCGATGATCACGTCGCCCAGCTCCGCCGCCTGCCGCAGGGCCCACAGAATTCGCTCCCTGCTGTCCCCGACCTTGAGCACGGCCACGACTTCAACCGCTAGGGCAAAGAGCTTATCCGCAATGGACGCGGAGTTGGTATCCACGACGCGCCCGCTCACGAGCTCGTCCCCGGTGCTAAGAACCACGGCCCTTTCGATCACAGAACACCCCAAAAAAAGAGCAGCCGAAGGATCATGAAGGTGTACAGACCGGCAATCAGATCGTCCAATACCACGCCGACACCGCCGGCCATTTTCTCCGCCCGCGCCGCGGGAAACAATTTTATGATATCGAAAATGCGAAAGACAAGGAACGCAGCCCCGATTGCCGGCAATTGCGGCGGAGCGAGAAAATTAGCCAGCACAAAGCCCGCCATCTCATCGATGACGATCCTGGGCGAGTCCTTCTCGCGAAAAATCTCCTCTCCCTTATCCGCCAACCAGACGGCGACAAGGAAAAAAACGCCGAGGGTGAGCAGAGCGAGCGGAAGCGAGACTGTAGCGATGCGGTTGAACGCCAGCGAAACAGGGACGGCGACTAGCGTGCCTGCGGTTCCCGGAAGCCACGGGAAGTATCCTGTCCCCGCGCCGGTTACCAAAAAAAGAATGAGTGCTCGCAGCTTACGAATGAGGCGTGGCCGCCAATTGCGCGAGCAGGATCTGCTTCAGGTCCTCGAAGGCCCGGCGCAGTCCCGGCTCGATTCTGTCCTCGCGTGGGAACTCGAATTTCAGCGGATCGACGTACTGTTGGTCCTTGTACAGCTCGAAATGGAGATGGGTCCCCGTGGTCAGTCCCGACGAGCCGACGTAGCCGATCACCTGCCCTTTCTTCACGCTGATACCGCTGCGGGTGCCTTTGGCGAATCCCTGGAGATGAGCATAGCGCGTGGCATACTCGAAACCGTGTTGGAGCTCGATCATCCGGCCGTAACCGCCTTTTCTCCACCCGGCAAAGACCACTTTGCCGTCACCGATGGCGCGGACCGCTGTCCCCCGCCCGGCAACGAAATCTACCCCGTGATGCGGACGGTCGACCTTGAGTATGGGATTGACGCGCGAGTGACTAAAAAAGGAACTGATCCTCGTGAACTCCAAGGGAAAACGAAGGAAGGCGCGCGCCAAGGATCTCCCTTCCAGATCGTAGTAACCCCCTTTGTTCTTTTCCTTGTCGAAGTAAATGGCCACGTACTGCTGGCCCGCGCTCACAAGCTCAGCCGCCAAAATACGAAGCAAAGGCTTGCGCGCGCTTCCCTTGCGGACTCTCTCCTCGTAGACAACCCGGAACGTGTCGCCCCTCTGAATATCTTTGTCGAAATCGACATCCCAGGAAAAGATGTCGACGAGCTGGGATAAAAGCGACTCGTCCAGGCCGGCTCGAGCCCCATCGTTAAAGAGCGTCGTGTCGATGATGCCGCCGGCGGTCTTGCGCTCGATTTCATAGGGTCTTTCCCGCTTGGTGAAAACGATGCCCTTGTTGCCTTTTTCCCAAGTCAGGACCCAGTCTTCATCGAGCTCGAGCTCAAGCGCTCGGAGACTTTCCCGTCCGTTTTTATCCCGGAGAGTCGGCTTCGAGCGGCTGAAGTAAAAATGCCAGTCTTTGCCGACGGCAAGCTTTTTCCCCGGGTAGTGCTTCTCGATGGAGCGGATCCACAGGTTCCTTTCACCTTCGGAGACGCCGAAGCGGATCAAGAGCTTGCCGATCGAATCACCCGGCCGGGAGCGATGCGTTACGCGTCTTAGGCTTTCCAGCCCTTCGAGCGGCGGGGGGCTTTCCTGAGGCAAGGTGAGCTGCCGCGGCAGGGCATCACGAGGTTTGACGTTGAGAGCAGGAGCCGCTGTTTGCCTCGCGCCGCGCGGGGAGTCCGCACGCACATGGACCGGCACGGCGCCGATAACATGAACCAGGGTCCCGAGCCATAAGGCGGGCTTGACAAGAACCAATACAAAGGTGATGGTTCCCCGGAGCAGTACTTTGCCGTGCACGAAGATGACTCTTTAGGACCCGCAGAAAAAAATTTCCCACCTGTTAACCCTTTTCGGTTCAAAAGTCAATCAAAAAATGCGACCCGGTCTAATGGCGCCGCCCGGCGAGGAGCTGGTTGGCAATAAAGTCGATCAGTAAAAGCAGGAGGCCGAGAAAGATGAAATGGGTTCGGTATGCCTTGGCGGCGCGCGAGACTTCTACCTTTACGGGTGTTGTCGCCTGGGGCTTGGGGTTGATCTCGCCGCCGCTTGCGCGAGCGAGCTGTTCGAGCAGCGGGAGATTCAGCCGCCCGCGGGGAATTTCTTCCTTCGGGTCGAAAGCAAGCGTGTATCCCGTTGGTGGATACTCAGTCCTTCGGCCAGCGCGTTCTTCGATCAGCTCGATCCGGTAGTTTCCCGGGGTCGCGATCGGGAGCTCGGCCTGATACCGGCCGGGCGCCAATCGCTTCAGAACGCCTTCTCCCGCGCCGCCGGGACCGCGGAAGGAATAGCGAAATACGCCGCCGCTTTTCTCCTCATAGAGATAGAAATCCAGCAAAGCGTGATTACCCTCCGGGTTAACCCTAATCTCATGCGGGGGGAGGCTCTCCTTCGGCGGTATCAACCACTCCAAAATCCGGCCCCAAAACCGCTCTAAATCCTCCCACGCGATCCAATCTTTGCTCCAGCGCCCGTGGAGATCGGTGGTGAACGCGAC
>JACPFH010000225.1 GCA_016183075.1 Deltaproteobacteria bacterium
GGCGTGGCCGTTGGGGTCTGGGCCAAAGCAGGCTTCAAATTCAGCGAAATGCTCTGGAGTCAGCGGGCGATCTTTTTTGGTGATGCGGGGTACGTTGGTCCGCGCGTCGTAGATCCAGACGTTTTCGGTTGGATAACCCTTGGTGAAAAAGATCACATTGGTCTTGGTACCAGGGCTATAGGGGCTGAAAGTACCATTAGGCAGCCGGAGAATGGTGTGAAGCTCGCAGTCTTCGGTCAGGACCTTGAAGACGTCACCGGCCTGGTCAGCGAAGAGGCAGTTGTCAGGGACCACTACTGCGGCACGGCCTCCGGGCTTAAGGATAGTCATTACGTGCTGGATGAAGTTTAGCTGTTTGTTGCTGGTTGCGATGACGAAGTCTTCTCGCTCGGGTACTTGGTTAGCTCCTTTGGTCCCAAATGGTGGGTTGGTGAGGACCACGTCATGTTTTCGGCTGTCTGGTACCTCGTAAATTGAGTCGCCGAGATTGATGTCAGGTTCCAATCCATGAAGATAAAGGTTCATAAGAGCCAGACGCCTTGGTCGAGCCACAAGATCCCGTCCGAAATAGGTCCCATGCTTGATCCTCTTTGCCAAATCCCGGTCTATTGCTCCACCCCGAGTTTGCTCGATGAGCCACTCATAAGAGGCCACGAGGAATCCGCCTGTTCCGCAGGCGGGGTCGCATATCGTGAACTCGCGGTGGACGCGGGGATCGGGTTTGACGCAACGGACGATGGACTTAATGAGAATCCGAGGCGTGAAATATTGACCTGCGCCCTTCTTGCCCTCGCTGGCGGCTTTTTCGAGAAGACCTTCGAAGGCTGCGGCCTTAACGTCGATGTCCAGGGCGGTCCACTCAGTCTCGTCTATCAGGCCGATCAGTTTCTTAAGATTGACAGGGTTGTTAGTGCCCCAAGGCGCGGAGCAAGTCCACATAATGCTCGATCAGCGCCGTTCCTGACTTGGCTTCGAGTCCTGGCCATGAACAATCCACTTTAATCCCTTCGCCTTTTTCGGTAACGACGGAGATCTCGCTGAGGTCGATGCCCCGCTCGTCGGCCATTTTAAGGAAGAGCAAATAGGTAAGCTGCTCGATGTAGTCACCGTAGTCGATGCCATCGTGGCGAAGGGTGTGGCAAAAGCCCCAGAGTTTCTGAACAACGTCGCTCATGCAGCTATGGCCTCGTTGAATTTCTTTAGCAAGTCGGGAAGCTCGCCCTCGAAGTCTTTATTAGCCCGGGCCCAGCCTCCGTGCCGGCTAAAGATGGGTAGCGCCTCAAAGTCATTTGGATCCACGGACAAGTTTTCTATCAGATGTTGCCGGATGCGCTCAAGCCACTGCGTCTGCTCGGCTGTGAAGCTTCGGCTTCCCATTACCCTCATCATCGCCCGGTTGACCCTCTGCTGGGGGGTATAGAGAGGCTCGTCTTCACGGGCCGCGCGCTTGACCATCGAAATGATATCAACCAGCACACCTTGAAAACTCATCTGGTGTGCCCTTTGCAAATTCGCCACGGTAAAGCGTTGCGGCGCTGCTGCGAGCTTTTGCCGGAGGTCCTTCAAAGCTTCCGGGTTCCAGTCCTTGGGCCGATCCAAAAGAATCCGGATCGCTTCGATCTGGGTTTCATTCTCTTTTATAAACCGGGCGAAGGCTGCGATGTAATCGTCGGGTTTGTACTCCTTGTCTCCTGCGCGGAAGACCATCGTGCTGCTGACCGCATCCTCTGTTTCATAGGCAACCAGGAAGGTCCGCGGCTTGCGAGCATATCCCGTGAGCAACTCTTGGAAGTCTTCATTTCTGAGTATGGCCATACTTCCTGTAAAATCGTGGCGCAGTCTTCGGGGAAGCTCTGAAGCGAATTTCCCTACGTCGCCGTCGGGAATGTGCCCCGCGAACGACTCGCGGCCCTCAGCCGACATATCTCTGTCGATTCTTTGAAGCCGTTTCACCAGGCACCGGACGTTATAGTCCCGGTCACGGTTGGTCCAGATATCTTCAATAATCTCAGCTATGGTACGGGGCTCAGGCTTGGGAAGCTCTGCGGTGATGGCCGTGGCCTTTCTAAAATATTCGAGCAAGGTTCCGTCAAAACAGTCAAAGACTGTGAAATGGGTCTTGTTGGGAAAGTGCTCGCCCTTGCGGGTCCCGCGGCCCAGCATCTGCTCGAACAGGATGCGTGACTTAACCACCCGCAGCAGCACGATGAACTCAAGATCCGGGATATCCACGCCGGTCGAAAGGAGATCCACGGTAACCACGACCCCGGGGAGTTTGCGGTTGCGGAATTCCCGAATCCGCTGCAGAGGCCGGTCCACCCGCCCGGTGATCTTTTGCACGAAAGAGTCGCCCCGTCCGAAGACGTCTCGGGCTATATCCACCAGTTGATCGGCATGGGAGGTGTGGGGCAGGTCGTTGGCAGCAAAAATCAGGGTCTTAGGGAAGCGGCCTTCGCGCTCCTCATGTTCTGAGCCATATTTCTTTATCTCCTCAAGGATCTTCCGGTTAGAATCCGGCGAGGTGACTTTGATTTCGACTTCTTCAGCAGGAAACTGCCGCTCCGCCTCAAGCAGATCGAGCTGCTCCGCTCCGGTCTCGGGATTGATGACGCCGATCTGCTCGCCCTCGCTCAGAAAAACCCCATTTAGCCTCACGTCGGATTTAATCGTAACCGCGTCATAATCCACCAAGTAACCCTCGCGGACAGCCCGTTCGTACTCATAGCGATAGACCAGGTCCTTAAAATAGG
Organism: Deltaproteobacteria bacterium; assembly: GCA_016183075.1. Lineage (GTDB taxonomy): Bacteria > Desulfobacterota > Binatia > UBA9968 > UBA9968 > 2-12-FULL-57-22. The sequence goes on from JACPFH010000225.1 coordinate 2,751, forward strand.
TAGTCGTGTGGGCCGCAGGGGTGGCAGTGAGGCCGATTTTAATGGCGTCGAAGTGGTCCAAAGTTTCCCGCCAGAGGGCGAGCTCCTTTGCCGTGTATCCACGGTGACATTCATCCGCGACTATCAGATCAAAGGCGTGGATGGGGATATCAAGTTTTTCCTCATCTTCATCATCGTCTTCGTCACGGTTCTCGAAAGTAGCTTCTCGGCCGAAAAGATTGATGGTCATGCGCTGAATAGTGCAGACATAAACGAAGGCATGGCCCGGCTTGGGCTCTAGGAGATAGGAGGCCGGGAGCACCTTAGGGTCAAACCCTTCGTCTTCGTCGAAGTCTTCACGGTGAAACCTCTGGCTGTAGACTTCGTAGATCTTGTCAAATTTGAGGCCTGGCTCCGCTTCGAAAGAGGCGAAAGCGCGAACGGCTTGAGCAGCCAGGGCTCGGCGATCCACCATGAACAAGATGCGCTTGGCAACGTTGGCCTTCATTAGACGGTAGATCTGATTGACCATGGTGAACGTCTTGCCTGTGCCCGTGGCCATGGCGACAAGCATGTGCCGTTTGCTGTCGGCCATAGCTCGTTCCACAGAATTGTTTGCTTCAACCTGATAGGGTCTAACGAGTGGATGATTATTGGGAGTAGTTAGGAGCCGCTCACAGGCAGCATCTATGTTTTGCCCAAGCCGTTCCTCCAACGCTGCGGGCGTGTGGAAATGCGCGATACGGCGCGACCGGCTTAAAGGGTGACGTATGTCATGGTGCCAGATGACTTCACCATTGGTCGAATACAAAAAAGGGACACGGTAGCCCCCAAAATTAAGGGGATTTTGGGTCGCGCCTTTGGA
>JACPFH010000226.1 GCA_016183075.1 Deltaproteobacteria bacterium
GGATGTGGCGTTCACAAACAACATTGTCCGACACGTCACAGCCGGGGTGAACATGCACGGTCGGGATGACAATTATCCGAGCCGGCAAACAAAACGGATCCTCATCAAGAACAATTTCTTTGAGGATGTGGGAGGAGCCAGATGGGGGGGAGAAGAATATAGAAGAGGGACGCTCTTTCAAATCGTCAGCGGGACAGCGGACATTGTCATTGATCACAATACGGCCTTGCAGACGGGAAAGATCATCATCGCTGAGGGATCTCCCCATTCGGGCTTTGTCTATCAAAACAACGTGACTCTCCACAACCACGAGGGCGTCCTTGGAGCCGGAACGGGAACTGGAATCCCCACGCTTAAGGCTTACTTTCCTGGGGCCGTGGTGCGCAGAAATGTGATCGTAGGGGGCGATCGCGCGCGATACCCGCGGGATAACTTTTTTCCGGCCTCGCTTGCTAAAGTCGGTTTTGTAGATCCGGTGGCCGGCAAGTTCTTTTTCGCTGATTCGAGCCCGTACCGGCGCGCCGGGACCGAGCGCAAAGATCCGGGAGTGGATTTTACGAAACTCAACTTTCCGGGCGGAGTTCTCTAAATGGAAGCTATGGAACAGGAAACTTTGGCTGCGATCCTGACGATTTCCTCGTTTGGCCTTCTTTTCTACGCTTACGGCGCCTATCCGATTTTTCTCTGGTTGTTGGGATGCCTCCTGCGGTCGGAGGGAAGTGAGAGGAGTGAGCCGAAGCAATGGCCGAAGGTGAGCATCATTCTCTCGGCCTACAATGAAGAGCGCATCATAGCCGAGCGCATCAAAAATCTCCTAAAGCTTGACTATCCTTTGGATCTCATCGAGATCCTCATCGGCTCTGACGGCTGCACAGATCGGACCTGCGAGATCGTTGATTCCTTCGCGCGCCGCGGCATCCGTCTGATCGCGTTCACGGAGAGGCGAGGGAAAGCGAGCGTGCTAAACGATCTCCTTTCTGCCGCGCGGGGCGAGGTAGTCGTTCTTACCGACGCGAACACCTTTTTCGATCCTGAAGCCGTCCGAGAGCTGGTAAGAGCGCTCTGGCGCAGTCCGTCCGCCCACGCCGTGGTCGGCCGCCTGGAACTCCGTTCTTCGGCGGGATCGGGAAACCTCGACGGCCTCTACTGGCGCTATGAGACCTGGATCAAGATCCTGGAGTCCCGCCTGGGCGCCGTGTTGGGGGCAAATGGGGCGATCTATGCGTTTCGGCGAGAAAAGTATCAGCCGCTTCCCAAAGAGGCCATAGTGGATGATTTCTTGATCCCTATGCTCATGCGCCTGCGGTCGGGCGGAAAGATCTTTTTTATCCCTTCGGCGAAGGCTTGGGAGACATCTCCGGAGCGAGTCGGGGATGAGTTCCGAAGGCGCGTGCGGATCGGCGCCGGGGACTTCCAAGCCCTCCTCTGGACCTGGCGGCTCCTCCTTCCCTGGAAAGGGATGATCGCTCTGTCTTACCTCTCCCATAAGGTCCTGCGATGGTTCGGCCCATGGCTTCTGCTTCTCGGCTTCGGAGCAAATCTGTGGCTGCTCGGCCACCCGTTTTTCCAATTGCTCTTCTTCGGCCAGATCTCCTTATACGTGCTTGGTCTTTGCGCCGCGCTTTTCCGTCGAGTTCCGATCCTGGGCGCGGCGGCCTCCGGCGCGCGCTACTTCCTGGTCTTGAATGCCGGGCTTTTCCTCGGTTTTGGCCGGTTTACGCTGGGAATTGCCCGGCCGTTTTGGAGCACGGCTCGCGCGGAAGGCGAAGCCGTCCAGTCAGCGGAGCTTCCTCTCGGTTTTCCGAGCCAATCCATTCTAGAATCGGGTCCGGCTGAGACCTCCGGGGATGCAGCCTAGCCCGCACTATTCATGCATTGCAAAATGCAAAGTGAAAATTGCACTTCTTGAATTGCGGATTGCGAATCGAGAATTTCGAATTGCGGATTGCGAATTGCGGAAAAGGACCGAAGACCGAGGACCGGCGACCGGAGCCCGTCTCCCGTCTTCGGTCGTCCGTCGGCTTTTTTTCATTCGCCATTTTCATAAGGAGTAACATTCCATGTGTGGCATTGTCGGCGTCGTCAGTAGGGAAGAGGTTGCCTCTCGGTTGGTCGATAGCATCGCGCGCCTGGAGTACCGCGGCTACGATTCCTGCGGTGTGGCCACTCTCAACTCCGTCGGCCTGGAGGTTCGCAAGGGCGTGGGCCCGGTGGCGGAGGTAGCAGCGCGAGAGGGCTTGAAGTCGGCCCATGGAACCTTCGGGATCGCCCATACCCGCTGGGCTACTCACGGCGGCGTTTCCCGGGAGAACGCTCATCCCCATCTTAGCTGCGACGGGCAGTTCGCGGTGGTTCACAACGGCATTATCTCCAACCATCACGCTCTGCGGCGCGAGCTCTTGGATCGCGGCCATCGCTTCCTTTCCGAGACCGACACCGAGGTCATCGCCCATCTGATCGAAGAGATCTACCGGCAAGAGGCTCCGGTCGAAGAGGCTTTTGTTCAAGCGCTGCGGCGGCTCGAAGGGAGTTTTGCCACCGCCATGATTGCCGCGGTCGAGCCGCAAAAGATCCTGTGCGCCCGGGACAAGAGTCCGTTGATTCTCGGTATCGGCGACGAGGAGTGCTTCGTCGGGTCCGACGTCAATGCCTTCTTGCCCTATACCCGAACGGCCGTGGAGTTGGATGACGGGGAATACGCGGTTATCTCTCGCGACGGGTTCTCGGTTCGGGCCATCGCGTCGCGGGAGATCCGGAAAAAACGGGCCATGAACATCCAGTGGAGCCCGCAGAGCGCCGAGAAAGCGCACTACCGTCACTACATGGAAAAGGAGATTTGCGAGCAACCGGACGTCATCCGGCGGGCGCTGCAGGTGCCGCAGCGGGAGATCAGCGAGCTGGCGCGCCGGATGTCCGCGGCGAAACGAAATGTTTTCGTCGGCGTAGGAACGACCTACTACGTCGCGCTCTTCGGCCAGTACCTGCTTGCGGCCCTGGCCGGCGAATTCGCTCCCGCCCTGAGCTCCGACGAGGCCGGAACCCTCGGCGTGTGGGACCCCGATACTCTCGTTCTGGCAATCTCACAGTCGGGCGAGACGTTCGACACGCTCCAGGCGCTGCGCCACGCCAAGGCTGGCGGGGCGCAAACCGCGGCCATCGTCAACGTGCCCGGCTCCACGATGACGCGAGAGGCGAAGCTGGTGATCGAGCAAAACTCGGGCCCCGAGATCTGCGTCATCAGCACGAAGGCGGCGATGGCGCAAATGGTGCTGTTGATCCGGCTGGCGGCGGAGATCGCCCGGCTGAAGGGGGTCGATCGAGGGACCGCAAGCAGGCTGGCGGCCGAGCTCGAAGTCCTGCCGGAGCTGGTACAGGCCCTGCTGGCGAGCCAGCGTGTTCGCATCCGGGAGCTGGCCACTCGTTATCACGGCATGCGCAGCTGGTTTTTCCTTGGGCGGGGCATCTATACGCCCGTTGCCTACGAGTCCGCCCTCAAGATGAAGGAAGTCACCTACCTTCATGCAGAGGGCATGGCCGGGGGCTTCTTGAAACATGGAACATTGTCCCTCATCGACCCCCAGACACCCTGTGTCTTCTTGGTTCCCAACCGCGAAGATCGGGAGCTTTATGATCTTACGATGAGCAGCATGGCCGAGGTTCGCGCGCGCGCGGGCCGGGTAATCGCCTTCGCCTTCGACGAGGGCAACGAGAGCTTCGATGAAATGGTAGCGCTGCCCGAGACATCCCCTTGGATCGCCCCGCTCCTTCACCTGGTTGGGGCACAACTTTTAGCTTACGAGACGGCGGTGGTTCTGGGAAGGAACGTCGATCGCCCTCGCTCGCTGGCCAAGTCCGTCACCGTCGCCTAGGCAAAGCTGGTCAATCGTAAATAGTTAACCCTAATCCGAAATAAATTTTGGCCCCTACATGATCAACTTCCCTCTCCCGTCGCGGGAGAGGGCGAGGGTGAGGGCAAATTCCATGCGCACCACCCAGGAGGGCGAGGAGGCTATTTGGAGCGGTTCCGAGTCTGACTACTCAGAAAAAGATTTCCGGATTAGGGTTAATCGTCAATAGTCCTCCCCACCCCGCCGGTTGACGTTTAACGATTGGCGGTTGACGTGTTCTTCCCATTGACCAATGACCAATGACCATTGACCAATAACCAGTCCATAGGAAAGGAGCATCAAATGTATCTCGTTACTGGAGGCGCAGGTTTTATCGGCTCTCACATCGCGCGGCGGCTTTCCGCCGTTGGGGAGGGGGTCCGCGTGCTGGACAATTTTAGTTACGGCAACAGTGAAAACCTCCGGGGGCTGGAGAGGAGGATCGAGGTGATCCGCGGCGACATCCTCGACCCGGTGATCATGGAGAAAGCGATGGCCGGCGTCGAAGTCGTGTTTCATCAGGCCGCGCTGCGCTCGGTTCCGTTTTCGGTGGAACATCCCTTGCTGGTGAACCGGGTTAATGTCGATGGGACCCTGAGCGTTCTCCACGCCGCTCGCCACGCCGGCGCCAGGCGGGTGGTGTTCGCTTCCTCGTCATCGGTTTACGGCAACGAAGCGCGTCTGCCCGCCAGTGAAGACCAGCTTCCGAAGCCGATCTCGCCGTACGGGGTGAGCAAATTGGTGGGCGAGCACTATTGCCGGGTGTTCACGGAACTCTACGGCCTGGAGACCGTGAGCTTGCGCTACTTCAATGTCTTCGGGCCGAGGCAGGACCCGCATTCCGAATACGCGGCGGTCATCCCCCGTTTCATTCATCGGGTGCTCTCTGGCGTGCCGCTCGAGGTCCACGGAGACGGGCTGCAATCGAGGGATTTCACCTACGTCGATAACGTTGTCGAGGCCAACTTGTTGGCTGCTAAGGTTCCGCAGGCGAGCGGCGGAGTCTTCAACGTGGGTCAGGGCAAAGCCTATCGCCTGATGGATTTGATCGACCTGCTGCGCCGGATCCTGGGCTGCGAACTGAGCTGGGTTCACACCCCGGCGAGATCTGGAGACATTCGCTCGACGCTGGCGGATGTCTCCCGGGCGCATCGTATCATGGGATTTCGTCCCGTGACCTCGTTTGCCGAGGGGGTGGCGAAAACCGTGGAGCACATAGCGGTAGAGTTTTACAGGCTGTCCGGCGAGTCTCCGGTCCGAGAGCAGCTCGCTTCCGTGAGCGCTTGACGTAATTCCCTGCAGGGATCTTCCTTGCGACGATCGGGGGTTTACCCGATTATCACGGCCAATCGGCTGTTCTATCTTTACGAGAGCTATGCTTGAGGAAGCGCGCGCGCCCCGGGGGCGTGTGCACGCGGAGTTGGTGGGGAAACGTAACATGATCGCAGCGCAACCGCTTCGAGTGCTGGTCGTCGAAGACTCGCAGGACGACTTTCTCGTGCTCGAGCGCGAGATCCGCAGCGGGGGCTATGAGCCGGTCTGCGAGCGCGTGGACACGGCCGAGGCACTGGGTGACGCCTTGGCCGCGTGGCGTTGGGATCTCGTGATCTCCGACTACACGATGCCCGGGTTCAGCGGGACGACCGCGTTGGAGATGGTCAGGGGAAGCCGGATCGATGTTCCGTTCATTTTTTTGTCCGGAACTCTGGGCGAGGAGGCCGCGGTCGCCGCCATGAAGGTGGGAGCGCACGATTACATCGTCAAGGGAAACGTCCGCAGGCTGCTGCCCGCGATCGAGCGGGAGCTGCGGGAAGCCGAGTCGCGCCGCCAGAAGCGGGAGGCGGAGGAAAACGTGCGCCGCCAGCAGGCGCAGCTCGGAGCCCTGCACGAAATCAATCTCGCGATCACGTCGACGTTGGACCTGCGGGGCGTTCTCAACGGCTTGCTCGAGAAAGTGGACGATTTGCTGCCTTACCCGGTTGCCCTGACGGTGCGCCTTTTGGATGAGGTGAGCGGGGAGTTGCGACCCGTAGCGTGTCGCAATCTCGATGAGGTCGAATGGGGCGGCAATGGCTGGGGGTCGGGTGGTCGGGGTCTCTCCCGGCTCGTTGCGGAAACCAGAGCGCCGCTGGTGATCCGCGAGCTACAGAAAAATCGGGGAATCTTGGATCCGGACTTCTTCCGCAAACACAGATTGGTCTCCTATGTGGGCGTGCCGTTAACCGCAAAGGACAAGGTCTTGGGGGTCATTGGCTTCTACAGCCGCGAAGCGCACGATTTCACCGCGGAAGAGCTGGAGTTTTTTATGACGCTCGCCGGGCAGGCGGCGGTCGCAATTCAGAACTCTCAGCTCTACGAGCAGAGCAAGCTCCACGCGACCGATCTGGAGCGCGTGAACCGGGCGACATCGGAATTCGTGAGTTTCATGTCCCACGAGCTGCGCACGCCCCTCTCCACCATCATGGGCTATGCGGGGATGATTCAGGAGCGGGTTCTTGGAGAAATCAACCCGGAGCAGGAAACGGCCGTGGCGAAGATCCAGAGGTACGGCAACGAGATGCTGACAATGATCAATAGCATCTTGGAAGCGGGCAGGAGCGCGGTCAAGGATGTTCCGGTGGCATGGGAGGACGTCGACCTGATTCAGTTTTTCGAGGAGCTGCAAAGCCCTTATCGCGTCCCTTTGGGCAAGGAGGTTACTTTGGTCTGGGAGTTTTCACCCCGCCTTCCCGGGCTTAGGACCGACGCTAAGAAGCTCACGCATATCCTGCAAAATCTGATCAACAACGCGATTAAGTTCACCGAGCAGGGCGAGGTGAGAATTACCGCCCGGCACGATCCCACCGCGAAAGTTATGGAATTCAAGGTCGCCGATACCGGAAGGGGGATCCAGAAAGAGTTCCTGACGAAGGTCTTCGAAATGTTTCAGCAAGCCGGCACCGCCGGAACTCGACTCAACGGCGGGGTCGGCCTGGGGCTGTACATGGCGAAAAAGTTCGCCGAGTTGCTCGGCGGCAAGATCGAAGTGTGGAGCGAGCCTGGCAAGGGTTCGACTTTCACGGTCAGCATACCCTGCGCATCCTAGTCGAATTTCGAAATCCGCAATCCGCAATTCGAAATTTGCAATTTTCACTTAATGCATGAATAATGCGGGCTAGGGTTCTACTTCTCGCTCCACGGTCTCACGCAGCGATCCTTCCGGCTTAAGATCTTAAAAGTTCGATCGTTTCGTCGGAAGGCCTCCTGCCTAGACCTTACGGGAAAGGCTCAACCCGAGGGAAAAGAGATCACCGCCAGAACGTGCCGAAATCGGCGTGGATGGGGCCCGGCCCGTTAGTTGCTGGCAGATCCGGAGCCCGCATTCCAATGGCTGGTCAAAGTCGCGTACCGATCGTTTCGGACCATGATATTGTGATTGCCCGGCAGATGGGGCGTGAGCTGGCTACCCGCCTTGGCTTCTCGGACGGCGACTCCGTGCTCGTCGCAACGGTCATTTCGGAGTTAGCGCGCAACATCGTGCTGTACGCGGGCGCAGGGGAGATCTTGATAGCTTCGATCGAGGCGGATACCAGAAAGGGCATCGAAGTGGTCGCTCGCGATCAGGGACCCGGGATCGGCGACATCGAGCGGGCCGTGCAGCAGGGATTCAGCACCTCCCGCAGCTTGGGCTTGGGACTGGCCGGGATCAAGCGGCTCATGGACGAGTTCGAAATCGTCTCGCAGGTCGGCAGGGGAACGACGGTCACGGTAAGGAAGTGGCGGCGATAAGATAAGGGCGGGCCCTATGGAACAGCGGATCGAGGAGCTCGGGAGAAACTATTTAGCTGCCTTGCGGGAGCACGTTGGGCAAGGCGGTGAATCCAGTTTAGCCCGGGCTTATGAACTTGGCCGGCAGGCTCTGAGCGACGGTTTCGGCGTCGTGGAGCTGGCGGTGGTCTACCAAGAAGCGCTGGCAGCGATCGTCGCCCGCCCGGTCACGACCGAAGAGTACAACCGGGTCCTGAAGACGGCAGGCGAGTTTTTTACCGAGAGCCTGAGCCCTTTCGAGATGACACACCGCGGCTTTCGTGAGGCCAACGCCGCGCTGCGCCGGACGAATAAAGCGCTGCGGGAGGTCAATGCCGAGCTGGAGGCGTTCGCTTATTCGGTCGCCCATGACCTGCGGGCGCCGCTTCGGCCCCTTCGCGGCTTCGGCATGGCGCTCTTGGAGGACTACGGGGATCGGTTGGACGCGGCCGGAAGGGACTATGCCCGGCGCATCGTTAACCTCTCAGAGCGCATGGATGCGCTCATCCTGGACCTCCTCGCTTATAGCCGCGTGAGCCGTGCCGAGCACAAGCTCGACCCGGTGAGTCTGGCATCGATCATCAACGATGCGCTCGCGCATATGGAAGAGGATCTGCGACTGCGGGGCGCGCGAGTGAGCGTGGAAAGGCCTTCCGTCTATGTTCTAGGTCATCGCATGACGCTGGTGCAGGTGGTCACCAATCTCTTGAGTAACGCTCTCAAATTCGTGCCTGAGGATGAGAAGCCGGAGGTGCGCATATGGGCTGAAGAGCGCTCCGGATGCGTCCGCTTGTGGGTCAAGGACAATGGCATCGGCATCTCCCCAGATCAGCAAGGGCGGATTTTTGGTCTTTTCCAGCGCCTCCACCCCACCGACGCCTATCCCGGATTGGGCGTCGGTTTGGCGATTGTCTGGAAGGCCGTGGCGAAGATGGATGGGCGAGTCGGAGTAGAGTCTTCGCCAGGGAAGGGTAGCGCCTTCTGGGTGGAGTTAAGGCACGCCGAAGATCCCCCTTCTTCGGCTAAGGAGCACTAGAGATCGCAGCATAGAAGAGTGCCTCCACTTCATCCGCGCTGAGGGCTCGGCTATAGATCCGGACATCATCCAGGTCTCCTGAAAAATAGGATCCGGACATTTTCGGATATCGGCCGAAGCTGAGGGCCTGGCCCGTCGAAGTCGCGCCCGGGGTTCCGGTCCAGGCCAGGCTCGCCTTTTCGCTTCCGTCTACATAGAGTCTGCCTCCGGTGGAATCAACGACGAACGCCACATGGTGCCACTGGTCGTCGTTGTAGCCGGGGGTGGCCAGGGGGCAGTCGGTTCCGTCCCCGATGTAGTTGGATTTATCCTTAAAGTACCAGGCGCACAGGTTGCCGCCGTTTGACAAGAGCTGGTAGCCTTTGAATGAGTTCCGGGAGTATTTGTTGACGATTCCCTGCAGGCCTGTGGCGCTGGTCTTGATCCATGCCGCGATAGTCAGAGGATAGGCGTTGAGCGAAGCGTCGTTGGGGATGCTGACGTAGTCGTTCGTTCCGTCGAAGGCGACGGCGAATCCCTCTTTGCCGGTAGTCCAGGTCGGCCGTCCCTTCAGCTTACCCGTGTTGCCGTTTCCCGAGGAGTCTCCGGCATTGGTGCTGTTTCCCTCATCGAGCTTCCAATGACCTGCTAGAGAATCCGTAGGTGGTGTGACGTCGGCCAGGGCAGCGCCTGTGCCGGAAAGAGTTGCCGGATAAACGCTCCCCGCGGCGCTGATGCTCAGCGTGCCGCTCGCATCGCCCCCTGCCACCGGAGCAAAGACCACAGATAGGTCGCAATGGGTTCCCGGCGCCATGACGCCGTCCCACGTCCCGGTGGCGATACAAAGGTTCTCCGAGATCGCAAACGGCCCTGCGAT
>JACPFH010000227.1 GCA_016183075.1 Deltaproteobacteria bacterium
CGAAGGCCACAGGCATCTCACCGCCGGCTGCTTTTGGGCTGCCGCGCCCTATTTAAGAGCCAACTCCCGATGGATCTCTTCCAACAACTGTGCCGGCGAGCGCGGTTGCCGAGGCCGTGGAGGTCGCCCGCCAAGCAGGCACGAACGTCAAGAGAAAACCGGCAGATCTCTTCGACAACACCTTCGCCGAGAATCTGGACAAAAGCGGCTTTCTCAAAGAGCTCTGGGGCGGGCAGGTTCCCGAGAAATAAGGAGAATGGCGTCATGGAGCGAGCCTATTTTTGGCGGAAAGTTGCGAGGCAACAGTTAATGAACACGTTGTCTGTTGTTTACTCACTCCTGCGTTTTGCCTTCCTGACTGTCACCCGCTGCCTGGCAGCTTTCGCAGGGTAGGGTAACCGTAAAGGTCGAGCCCTTCCCAGGCTCGCTTTCGACCTCGACGTTTCCGCCGAGGAGTTCGGTAAATTTTTTCGCGATAAAAAGACCGATTCCGACTCCGCCGTAGCGCCTTGTTTCCGAGCTGTCGAGCTGGCGAAATTTCTCAAAAATTACAGGGAGGAACTCTTTGGGAATGCCTATGCCGGTGTCGGCTACCTTGAACTCCACCCAGCTCCCCGTAGCCGAACCGGAGATCGGGTGAACCGGAGAATCGGTGTCCTCCCCACTCCCCTCGTCCCCGGTTCTCCGTTTCTCCGCGTCTCCCGTTTCCCGTGTCTCCGTGTCTCCGTGTCTCCCCATCCCCGACGGGGGGAGGAGGCGCACGCTGACCGTGACGCGACCGTTCTCGGTAAACTTGATAGCGTTATTGATGAGATTCTGCAGGACATGCTTGAGCTTTTCAGCGTCCGTACGGATCACCGGGAGATCCGGGGGATGATCCCAAACGAGCCTGACGTTCTCGCGCAAGGGAATCTCATAGCTTGACCTGAGATCACTCAGGAAATCTCTCAAACTGACCTCGTGGATCTCCGCCTTCAGTCCGTCCGCTTCCATCTGGGTCGCCTGTAAAATGCCGCCGATCATGTTCGATTGGTCCCTGGCGTGGCTCATGACCTTGTCCAGCGCTTTCTCCTGCTCCCGATTAATCTCTCCCAGCACCCCGTCCCGGATCATCCCCGTATACCCCAGGACTACGTTCAGCGGCGTCCTGAGCTCGTGTGACATGACGCTTAGAAACTCATCTTTCACTTTATTGGACTGCGATAACTCAGCCGCCAAGTTTGCCGTGTCCTCATAGAGCTGGGAGTTATGAATCGCTATCGCCGCCTGGCCCGCCAGCGTGGAGAGAAACTCGACCTCGTCGTTGCTGAATTCGTGCGCCTCCTTGGTGCAGTAGGTAATAATCCCCAGGACCTCACCCATAGCGATCAAAGGAACTCGGAGATAAGACACCAGGCCGTATTTGCGCAGAAACTCAGGGGCCAGCGACCGTGGGTCCGCACAGGCATTTCGGGACATCACGGGGGCGTGCTTTTCGGGTAACATCTTGGCGAGCGTCGCTTCCGATCCCGCAGTCGCGGCCTTCCATTCCGCTTCGTCCAGATTCTTGCAGGCTACCGGCTTCAGTTCTCCAGTCTCTCTGTTTACTAACCTGACCATGGTGGCCGTCGGATACGGGAGAAGGCGATCTATTTTTGCCAGCAGGACATCCAGGACGGTCCGAAGATCCAGGGTCGAGGTAATAGCCATGTCGATCTCATGCAGCGCGCGGATGCGTTCCAGGCCGAAGAGAAGCTTTTCCTCGGCCCGCTTCCGCCCGATGATTTCAGCTTCCAGCTCTTCATTGATCTTTGACAGGTCCTGGGTGCGCTGCTTGACGCGCTCTTCGAGGGTCTCGTTCGCCACCTTGATCTCTTGTAAATATTGCTTAGCCTCCGCGTGCTGGCGGGCGATAACTTTGTCTGCGTGTCTCACAATGAAAAAGAGCGCGAAGTAAAGCAGGGCCAAAATGACTGTGACGCCGATCATAACCATTTTCTGAGTCCGTTCGAGGTTCCGCAGAAAAGGCGTCACATCAGAGTAAACTTCAAACACGGCTTCCACGGGACCGGTCAAACCACTGCGGATGGGGATATAGCTTGAGATAATATCACGGTCCGCGAGGGTGTGCTCAAAGGCGCTAAAGGTATCGCGATGGGTAAGCTCGCTGGCAACTTTTCCCAATCGCGCCGAAAGAAATCCGCGATTGTCGCTTTTGTTCTCGCCTATTTGTTCCGCCTCCGTTGAGAACACGGTGCGTCCTTCGAGGCTGTAAACCTTAACCTTTACGACCGGCAAACCCCTCATCTGTGAAAGCACGGCGTGACGGAGTTTAGTTATTTCGGGATGAGCCCGCAGCTCATGGTCACGAAGCCCCGATGTCGAAGCCACAAAAGGGATGAACTGTGGCCACAGGGAATTCGCAAATGATCGTGTCAGGGATACATTCTCGCTCTCTTTCAGGCTTATCAGGTCCCTAACCGCCAATTGGCGATAAAACATCCCTAAGAGGACGGCCACGGTCGCTGTGGTAATAAGACTGGTTAGCGAAAAATAGCGGAGCAGTCTAAACATGAAAATCTTTAAGCGGTCTATGCTTAAGCACAAGACCCGTTCATAACAGACGTTTCCACGGAAGCTCAGAGCAAGGCCTATGCCAAGCCTCGACCCCATCGTAACCAGCCGTTTTTCATAGGGATCCTGACATCAAGCCGTAGCGGGATCGGCCCTCGAAGTGACAGAAAATGACAGCGGACAACCTCCAGGGATAAAGAATGACAAACACTGTAGGATGATTCTTAGCGGCGTGGTTGTCATTACTCGAAGCCACGGGAAATGGGCATCTCGATCCGCAAACTCAATTAAAGTTGACGTGGCGGCGCCCTTTCGGATAATCTCCGCTGCAAAAGCCTGATCCACGTCGGGTGGAGGCTGTTCCGTCGGACTCTTGAGGCGCTGAAGGGCCGGTCCGTTTCAGAAGGACCAAGGAGAAAGATCTATGGCCTATATTTTCCATCAGGACGAGCTTCCGAAGCTCAGGTCGGTCGTTCCCGGCCGGGAGCGCGTGTTCTTCGTCACCAAGGAATTGGCTGGCACGGATGACATGCTCGCCGGCATCATGCGGTACAAGAAGGGCGCCGCGTCTCCCTATCACCTGCACGAGAACTGCGAGCACTTCTACTTTATTATCGACGGCAGCGGGACAGTGGAAACGCCGGACGGTGTCACGAACGTCAAGCCGGGGGGCCTCGTGTTCATTCCCGCCGCAGACAAACACCGCCTGCGGGCAACGGAGCCCTTATTCTATTTTGAATTTCAGGCGCCCAATCGCTTCAGAACAGTCATCTTGGACGGTACCGACGACGACCTGAAGTGGGAACGGGTGGACGGCAAGATCTGGGTGCAAAGCTAGCCCCGATCAGAAAAGGGGAAACCTGAGACATGGCTACGACCCATATCGACACTGCCTTGTGCCAGCCAGTTAAGTTGCCTGGATCGCAGGGCGCGGTTGCCGAAATAGTGAACCGGGATCTGTGCGGCGCAAAAAACGTCGTCGCGATGCTGCGCCGGCTCGACGGGGGCGAGCGCTTCGATGCCGGCTCGCTCGAGGACGCGCACCAGCTCCTTTATCTCATCGAAGGCGCCGGAGTCATCACCCTCGAGAACAAGGATTTCGAGGTCTCCGGAGGCGCGGGGGTCTACCTGGGGCCCCGTGAGACGGCCGGCGTCAGGCAAGCGGGCGCTGCGCCCTTGAAGCTCCTGCACCTCGTCGTGCCGAAAGTCAAGGCCTGACGATCGCGCGCCAAAAAACTGCCGACAAAAAATATTTGTCGCGGGTTTTGATTTGTGCTAGTCGTATATTAGCGTTCATGGAGCATTCTCGTTTCGTTCATCTTCACTGTCACACCCAGTACAGTCTTCTTGACGGCGCCAATAAGGTCGAACCGCTGCTCGAGCGGGTGAAGGAGCTCAAGCAACCCGCCGTGGCCATGACCGATCATGGCAACTTGTTCGGGACGGTCGGGTTTTACATGGAAGCGGTGCGCCACGGTATCAAGCCGATTATCGGGTGCGAGATTTACGTCGCCCCGACAAGCCGGTTCGAGCGCAGGGGCGTCGACAAGGGTAACAGGGAGTACAACAATCACCTCATCCTGCTCGCAATGAACCGGGACGGGTACCGCAACCTGTGCAAGCTTGTCACTCTCGGCTACATGGAAGGTTTTTATTACCGGCCCAGAGTCGATAAGGAGCTGCTCGCCGAGCACAACCAGGGGCTGATCGCGCTGAGCGCCTGTCTTCAGGGCGAGGTGGCCTCGGCCCTGTCTGCCGGGCAAGTGGAAAAAGCGCGGGCGGCGGCGCAGGCGTACGCCTCGATCTTCGGGGATCGTTATTATCTCGAGATCCAGGACAACAAGATCCCCGAGCAGGAGAAGGTCAATCGGTTGATCATCGAGCTGGGCAAGGAGCTTTCGATCCCGGTGGTCGCGACCAACGATTGCCATTACCGCGAGCGCAGCGACGCCGAAGCCCACGATGTTCTGCTGTGCGTCCAAACAGGCAAGAACGTGCAGGATGAGAATCGGCTCAGGATGGCCACCGATGAGCTTTTCATCAAGTCGGCCGAGCAGATGCGCGCGGGATTCTCGTATTGTCCAGAGGCCGTCGACCGCACGCTCGAGATTGCCGCGCGGTGCAATCTGGAGCTGGAATTCGGGCGCTACCACTTTCCCCGCTTCGAGCCGCCGGCGGGGAAGAGTCTCGATGACTATCTCGATGAGCTTGCCCGGCGGGGTTTGGAGGAGAGGCTACAAAGGCAAGGGAATGCGGAATGCGGATTGCAGA
>JACPFH010000228.1:0-4472 GCA_016183075.1 Deltaproteobacteria bacterium
AGCTGGCAAATCTTGGCCAGGAGTTTGTCTACCTCAGGCGGCGGCGGCAAATAAGGGGTCGTTGTCCGGGAGAAGGTTTGCTAAGGCGAGCAGGTCAGCGACCTCTCCGGGTTGATCGAGTTGGCCGCTGCGGTATTTCCGAACGAGGTCGCGAGCAGACATACGGAGGCGCCGTCGCGCCCCCTCTTCGATGGGCGCGATGATCTCCTCCCGCGTAAGTTCAAGGACCTCGGAGTTTTTCATAAAAGGCGGCTCGCCTCTTCGCAGTATAGGGATTATGTAGTTGAGAGCTGCCAAGAATGCAACCCCGTTGCCGTGAGGAAATGGATCAGCGAGAGGAGGCCGTCCTGTCGTCCACTACGCCGAGGTCTACATGCTTATTCTTCTCTGCGAGTCGGGCTAGGTGGTGGTACCGTAGCGCGCGAGCACGTGCATGTGACGCACGCCAAATTTCCGGGTGTAGTGGACACAGCTAGAAAACTGGTCGTCGACCTTCTCACGGGAACGAAGCTATATGCGCGGCTGCGGAACTAAGATCAGCTCTCACCCGTACTTAATGTCACGAATTCGTGGGTTCGACTCCCCTTGGCTCCACCAAATTTCTGCGCCGCAACAATCTAGAGCAAATGAAAATTTGACTGGCACTTTGTCTTTTCCTATTTGAGGATAAGTGAGAACCCCCGGGACTGCTCCGGGTTTGGCGGAGAAGGCTGACGACCGGCTATGCAGGGTAAGCCGAGGGGGTCACTGATTTTCCGGGGCAAGAGACCCCGTCGCCTGTCCTGGGCTATTCATCAGATGTGTTTTGTTTTTGTCGAAATAATACGCGAGATTTACCAAGATAATAGTTCCGAAGCTAAGCATGACATAGGCATTTAGGTAGACGCTCCCGAGCGGATCTGACGGGGATAGGGTTTGGACTAGATTTTTAAATCCCCAGTACAGGCTGAAGCTAAGCGAGTTTATAAGGCAGGACTCGTTTAGGCGCATTAGTGACAGAGAGCTCACTAGGGCGGTATAGAGGATAACCTCAAGGGGGACTACTAGAGAACTATTGAAAACCTGATTCAATATGTCCATACGCAATCCATACCAGCGTCAATGATTGGAAGGCAAGCAATTTCAGTGCCACACTCGGGGAAAGAAGAGATCTCAAACGGGTTGGAATTTCTACAGAATTCGCAGCTCTCAGTGGTGTAGGGGTGGTGACTAATTTAAGAGAGGACGCGATTTGACACTCTTCTGCTCTTTTTTGGCCGGTCGGCGGTGAAATATCTCGCTTCCAGCATTCCTGATCTGGCGCCCCATTCTCACCTTGTCAATCACTGTCCGATGAGGTCGAGCCCAACTACCAATTCATTCGCACCGCCTGTCCCGGTCCTGACCGCTTCGACTGGAATGCCGTGGGTGCTCTCTCCTCTGACGTCCCGCAGTCAACTGACCGAGCCCACCTTTGTCAACAACGGGCGTAGAAAACTGATCCTTGAACTCCTGGCGACAGAAGTTCGCTGGGCGGCTGCAGAACTCTATGATAAAGCCTCCGACCTCATTTGTTCAGATAATTCTAAATCTCCTGATTTGGAAGAAATTTTTGCATTGACAGCTCAAATTCATCGGTGGGAGAATAGCCCCGCTTGGCAGGCGATCTCGCGGCTTTGACTTAGAGGAGGGAAGATATGTGGACAGCTTCGCGAGAGCGAAGAGATGGAGGGTGAAACTATGAAGTATTTATCCGTCGGCGCGGTCGTGCTTGCCGCGCTTGTTTTTTTAGTGGCTGTTTACGGGAAACCCTTCTTTTTGGGATCTACGTGCACCTGCTGGGCAAAGCGTAACGGTCCTGGGGGTATGCGAATCCAAATTTCTCCCTGAAGGAAAGTTTTCACTAGCCGAATAGAAGCTCTTTCAGCTTGGCGCTGAGGTTGGGCGGCAGCTTGAAGAAGCCTTGGATGGCCCGCTCGAGCGCTTCGCCTGAAATCGGCGCCAGACCAAGCCTCGCCTTTTTTGCCTCGGCCATAAATTCGCCGTCTTCCATGGTTCTTGCGAACGCTTGCCGCACAAGCTCCACTCGGTCCTTGGGCGTTCCGGGTGGCAGGATGTAAGATCTCTCAATGAAGTTGCCGCCGTGGATCGCCACCTCGATGAGCTGCCGCCCCTCCTCGCTCTTTGCGAGGTTGACGGCGAGAGGAACCTTGGTCAGTTCGGGATGGGGTTTTGAGCTGAATTGGATAACGACTATGCCTTCGCCTGAGTCGATAGCCCTGCTCCAGATGGACCTGATCGAATCCCATCCCCAACACGATCCATCGAGCTCGCCCGCCTCCATAGCCAATCGGACCGGGGCTGTCCCTTTATAGCCCGATACGATGTGAATCGGAAAGTCGGTCGCAAATTTGAGCACCCGCAGCGTGTTGTCGATCAGGTTCCCGGGTCCTATCGCGCCCATCTTCGCCGGCCTCTTCGAGGCCACCCAGCGTTCCGCGCTCGTGATGCCACTGGCCCGTGTGAAGGCACACGCGAAATGATCTGCGGTGGGAGCCCCGACATACTCGAACTTGCGCATATCGAACTCTACGCCGGGATTGCCCACGAGCTGGCTAATGACCTGATTGCCTGTGAAGTGCCCGATCGTAAGACCGTCGGGTTTTGCGATCTTGTAGATATGATTGGCTGCGATCATCATTCCCGCCCCGGGCATATTATCGACGATGATGGTTGGATTGCCTGGGATGTACTTGCCCATGTGGCGGGAAATCATACGTGCGTAGGTGTCGAAGCCGCCTCCGGGGGCGCCGCCCACGATGATGCGGATGGTCTTCCCCCTATAAAAAGACTCCTGTCCGGAGGCGGTAGTGGAAACCAGGCAAAGACCCAGCACGGCGAAACAGATCGACCCTAAAAACGATCGCTTGGCAGCCATATTTTTGCCTCCGTATAAGTGTGCGGAAGAAGCTAGGGGGCGATACTACAACTGCACACAGGGAGATTCAAGCGTGTGAGACTTGCCTTAGGGAAAGAGCGGAAGGGCTGGATTTTTTGCCGCGCGCGGGGATTTGAGGGTTGGGGGAGATTTCGCCGCGTGGCTCGGCGGCTGTGTGAGAATCCCCGCCGGGCCGTTTGCTCCCAACCGGGCGGCGTGGGGGAGTTAAACGGCTGTCCGCAGCCTCCTTAACGGAATCGGCTCCGCCACCACTGCGTGGCCGTTGTCTGCCTGTTCGAGCTTTCGCCCCAAGAGCAATTGGAGCATCTTGAGCAATTCTTCCTTTACTACAGGCCGGTGGAGCAGAAGGTCGGCGCCAGCCACAATTCCCTTGGCGCGCTCCAGCGACAGGGTGCCGGCGAGGAGAAGGATGATCGGGACATTCTGCCCGAAATGGTTCGATCTCAGGTTGCGGCACAGATCGAATCCGTCGATCTTTCCTCGTAAGAGCGTGTCGATAATGACCAGATCGGCAGGTTCCATCTGTAACCTCGCCATAGCTCCGGGCGCGTCGTCCGCGGTGACCACTTGGAGGGGGATGCCGAAGCTCGAAAGATGGCTTGAAAGCGATTTGACATTGCTTCCGTAGCTCTCAACGATCATGATTTTAGGGATGAAGTTTGATGCCATGGGTTTAGCCTCTCCTGCCAAAGTTTGTTAGGTGGGGGACGAAAGTGTCAATTTCCGCTAGAAAACCTGTCGTTTTTGAGGGTTGCAACATATTTTTGGAACACAGCAATTCCTGTGCCAAGCTAGATACTTGACCAGTGGGTGACCCCAGGGGGGGCCTTTTGGACCGGCGGCTCGGGGGTCCAGGGGTATTTGAAGAGCGTTACGGTTCGTGGTATAAGGCCTGTATTGTAATAAGGGTTGGGCTATGAAAGAGGGAATTCATCCAGAATACAAAGCGGCGACGATTGCGTGCGCCTGTGGGAACGTCGTTGAAACCCGTTCTACAGTGCAGAAGATCCACGTGGAGATCTGTTCCCAGTGCCATCCGTTCTTTACGGGGAAACAGAAGTTTGTGGATTCTGCTGGCAGAGTGGAAAAGTTTAAGCGCAAGTACGGCATCAAGGGCTGAGTCGGTTGCGGCGAGACTGAGGGCCGCATGTGATCCATTAGGAACCTCCGGTAAAGAAGGGGCAAAGGGCGAGCAGTTTCCCTTTGCCCTTTTTTATTGTCGTCTCGGGTAGGGTACGTGCCTGGCCATGATTGAGAAATTGGCGGAAGTTGAAAAGCGTTACGAACAGTTGGAGCGGCTCCTGAGCGATCCCCAGCTCCTTGCCCAGCAGAGAGAGTATGCTCGCGTCGCCAAGGAGCGCGCCGAGTTGGAGGAGATCGTTGCCTGCTATCGCGAGTTGAAAAAGATCGAGCAGGAGATCGTGGAAAACCGCGAACTCCTGGTGCTACCTGTAAAAGAAGAGGATGAAGGGATCCGCGAGCTGGCCAAGGAGGAGGTTTTGGCCCTCCGGGAGAAGAAGGAGAACCTCGAGGA
>JACPFH010000228.1:4485-5549 GCA_016183075.1 Deltaproteobacteria bacterium
GCGGCTCAAGGTTTTGCTCCTTCCGAAAGACCCGAATGACACCAAGAACGTCCTCTTGGAAATCAGGGCCGGGACGGGAGGGGAGGAGGCGGCGCTTTTCGCCGCTGCATTGTTCCGCATGTATAGTCGCTACGGTGAATCACGGGGCTGGCGAGTCGAAGTCATGAGCTCCAATCCCACGGGGCTAGGAGGTTTTAAGGAAATAATCGGGCTGATCGAAGGGAGGGGGGCGTACAGCCGGTTGAAGTTCGAGGGAGGGGTTCACCGGGTCCAGCGGGTTCCGGTGACCGAGGCCTCCGGCCGGATCCACACGTCGGCGGTGACTGTCGCCGTCCTCGCCGAGGCCGATGAAGTTGAGGTGGAAATCGATCCTAAGGATTGGCGAATCGATGTTTTTCGCTCCTCCGGACCCGGCGGGCAAAGCGTGAACACCACGGACTCCGCCGTCAGAGTGACACATCTTCCTACGGGGCTTGTGGTTTCATGTCAGGACGAGAAGTCTCAGCATATCGTAGCGAGCGGATTCGGACCTACAACTTTCCGCAAGGCAGGGTAACGGATCACCGGATCAATTTGACGCTTTACAAGTTGGACCGGATCATGGAAGGCGAGTTGGACGAGGTGCTCGAAGCCCTGGTCACGCACTACCAAGCAGATGCGTTACAAGCGACTGCCTGAAAGATGACGGCGGACGTGCAAATGGTCGATAGGGCCGATGAAAGGCCCATAGACGTGCGCAGGGCGCTGCGCGAAGGAGCGGAGTTTCTTTCCGGGTTCGGCGTGCCAAGCGCCCGCCTCGACGCAGAGCTTCTCCTGTGCCGGGCTCTTGGGTGCCGGCGGGAAGAGCTTTATGGCGGCTTGGAAGTCATTCTCGGCGCCGGGGCAATAGAGAAGTTTCACTCGCTGCTCAGGCGTCGAGCACAAAGGGAGCCCGTCTCCTACATCACCGGGAATCGGGAGTTTTGGTCGCTCGATTTTGACGTGACCCCTCAGGTTCTCGTGCCGCGGCCGGAGACCGAACTGCTTGTCGTGGTTACGCTTGGCATCCTGGCAAAAAAGGGCTC
>JACPFH010000254.1 GCA_016183075.1 Deltaproteobacteria bacterium
CCCGACGCAATAAAAAGGATATGGTCGGTTTTCACCATCCCGTACTTCGTGTTGACCGTGGAGCCCTCGACGATCGGCAAAAGATCCCGTTGCACCCCTTCGCGCGAGACATCGGGACCGTGGGTGGACTCGCGTCCCGCGATCTTGTCGATCTCGTCGACAAAGACAATCCCCGACTGCTCCACCCGGCGCGCCGCCTCGGACACTACCTTGTCCATGTCCACGAGCTTGCTCGCCTCTTCCTGGGTCAGAATCTCCAACGCCTCGGGAATCTTTACGGTCCTTTTTTTCGATCGCTTGGGAAGCAGATTGGAAAACATCTCTTTCAGATTGAACTCCATGCCCTCCATGCCCGGCGGGGTCAGGACCTCAATCATGGGCATCATGCTCTGGGTAATCTCGATATCCACAAAACGGTCATCCAGCCGCCCCTCCCGAAGCATCCGCTTAAGTTTCTCCCGCGTACCTTGACTCTTAACGACCTCCTCGGCGGAGGCCTCCGGTCTGCCTGCTTGGAGGGAGGGAAGCAAGAGGTCTAGAATCCTTTCCTCCGCGGCCTCTCGTGCCCTGATTTCGACCTTCTGTTTCTCTTCCTCTTTTACCATATTGATGGCCAGATCCATGAGATCGCGGATGATGCTTTCAACATCGCGGCCGACGTAGCCGACCTCGGTGAACTTGGATGCCTCCACCTTGATAAACGGCGCCTGGGCCAATTTCGCCAGCCGGCGGGAGATCTCGGTCTTTCCCACGCCGGTCGGACCGATCATGATGATATTTTTTGGCGCGATTTCCTCCCTGAGCTCTTCGGGAACCAGTTGGCGCCGCCAGCGGTTGCGTAGCGCAATCGCCACGGCTCGCTTGGCCTCCTTTTGTCCCACGATGTACCGATCCAACTCCGATACGATCTCACGCGGGGTCATCACGGGGGCCGGCAACGCGGCGGATTCTCGTTCGACCAGCTCTTGTCTCTTGGGGTCCTTCATAATCAGGCACTAGGCAACAGGCTCCACTTTCTATTGCCTGTTGCCTTATGCCTATTGCCTCCTCACGGTAGCTCCTCAACAGTCAACTGCTCGTTAGTAAAAACGCATATCGCCGCGGCAGCGCGCATCGCCTCTTCCGCGATCGTGCGCGCGTCCAACTGGGTGTGCTTCACCAAGACCCGGGCCGCAGCCAGGGCATAGTTGCCGCCGGAGCCGATGGCGATGATCCCATCGTCGGGCTCGATCACGTCCCCGGCGCCCGAAATCACGAGCGAGCATTCCGGATCCGCCACGACCAAGAGGGCATCGAGCCGCCGCAAGACGCGATCGGTTCGCCAATCCTTGGCCATCTCAACCGCCGCGCGCTTCAGGTTGCCGCTGAACTGCTCGAGCTTCGCCTCGAACTTCTCAAAAAGGGTCAACGCATCGGCCGTCGCCCCGGCAAAACCCGCGACCACCCGGTCGTGGTAGAGCCTGCGCACCTTACGGGCGGAGTGCTTGAGAACCGTCTGGCCCAGGCTCACCTGTCCGTCCCCGATCACCACGACCTTTCCCCCGTGGCGGACAGCAAGTATGGTTGTTCCGCGTAACACCGTCTCCGCGTCCCCGTCTCCCCGTTTCCCCGAATCGGTGAGGCGGAGAATCGGGGAATGGGAGATTGCCTCCTGTTTACGTCGCACGCGGGTGAGCCTTATCATAAACCGCCGTGAGCTGATCCAGATTCACGTGGGTGTAGCGCTGTGTCGTTGAAAGACTGCTATGCCCCAACAGCTCCTGGATGGCGCGCAGGTCGGCGCCGCCGTTTAAAAGATGCGTCGCGAAGCTGTGGCGCAACCCATGCGGTCCCATTCGGACCGGGATCCCCGCAGCCCGCAGATGCCTCTCCACAATCCTGGCCACGCTTCGCACGGTAATTCTCAAGCCCCGATGGTTAAGAAAGACCGCCGCTCCCCCCTTGGCCGCGCGACCGGGCTTTCCGGGCTGCTCGACCCGGTAAGCCTCGAGAGCCTTCAGGGCGACCTCTCCGACGGGCACAATCCTTTCCTTGGCGCCCTTACCCAGGACTCTAAGAATACCAAGGTTAAAGTCAACATCTTCCCAATCGAGCCCGACCAGCTCGCTCACGCGCACTCCCGTCGAGTACAAGACCTCCAGGATCGCCCGATCCCGAAGCCCCAGGACTCCCGGTCGTTGAACACCGCCGAGCAAACGAAACGCATCGTCAACCGAAAGAAAGACCGGCAAGGGTTTCTCCTGCTTCGGAGTGGCAAAGCCAAATAGGGGGTTGCGCGCCAGGTGCTTTTCCTCGACGAGGTAGCGAAAGAACCCCTTGAGAGCGGCGACCTTTCTCGCCAGGGAGCTTTTTCTGCGCGCTTTCGCTAGTGTCCCCAGATACGCCCGCACGACGTGGCGGTCAATCGCCTGAAGGTCTGTTTTCTTTTCCCCATCCTGGCAGAGGCCTTCATCAAGCAAGTAACCATGGAACTGCCTAAGGTCGCTCAAATACCCTCGGAGCGTATGTGGTGAGCAGTTGCGTTGGCTGCGCAGGTACTCGCCGTACCCGGCGATCAGATCATCCACGTTAACCTTGCCTTTTCTTTTAACATAACACGCCTTCGGTAAACAACAAAATTGGTTCTAAAAAAGCGTTTAGACGTTCCACCTGCGGCAGAAAGCAGCGGCGGCGACGATAGGGATTCCTTCAAACACCTTCAAACGCAGGAGGTGCTCGTCTCCCGAGATTACGGCATTCGCGCGAGCCTCTGCGGCGGCTTCCAGAACACGGTTGTCCGGCGGGTCTGCGCTGATCACGTGAACCGACCTTCTGGGGAAAACAAGCCTCTCGGGTCCATGAAGCCACTTAAGAATCTCGGGCAGATCTGGATGTTGGGCAATGACTCGCAGCTTCGGATAGGTGAGGACCCTAGTGAGTTCTTCGAGAAGTTGTGGACTCGTGAAGAGGGAAAACCTGCCCGCGCGGCAGGCAAGGAGAATACGCGCCGGCGCTCCCTCCCATCCTATCGCGGACACGAGCGCGTTGGTGTCAAGAACGACTTTCAAGACCGGCGGACTTTGCGGATCGCCTCCTTGACCGCTCTGGGCTTAAGCCCGGCACAGGCCACCGCCTTGTGAATCCGGCTAAGGGCATCCTGAAAGCGCTTTTGCGCTGCCTCTGTCTCCTGCAACCGTAGGCGCTCATACTCTTCGTAGCTCAAGAGCACTGCCCGTTCCGAATTATGGCGGGCAATGATGACCGGCTGCTTGCCAGAGGCCACTTCTACCACTAGCTGCCCGAGTTTCTTCCTCGCCTCCTCAACTTGCAGAATCTTTTCCATAAGATTTTCCTTAAGGAACTCCTACAGTAATTTCCGACCTAAGTCAAGGTCGGTCACTGGATGACTCTGACCCATTTTCCCCTATGCCTCAAGTCCTTTGGCCCGCTGAACCCCGTCTTCCTCAGGTCGATACTCCTTCTTTTCCTGAAAAAAACCTGCTAGGAATTTCTGCATAAGGTTCAATTCCAGTGCAGAATGAAGAGCGAGTCACATTCCTCAACAATCGCGGGCAGGCGCTCGTCGGAATTCTACACCATCCAGACAACGGGGAAGCCTCCACAGCCGCGATACTGTGTCATGGAATGGAATCTAACAAGGAGAGCGAAAAGCTCGTCGCTTTGAGCCAGGCACTGGCGAAAAGAGGCATTCTGACCTTGCGTTTCGATTTTGCCTACGCCGGAGAATCAAGTGGAAAGTTCGAGGACATTACCTACAGCGGCGAGGTGGAGGACCTCAGAGCCGCGTACGATTTCATCCAACGATTGTCGGCAGAAAAGATCGCCATTCTCGGTTCGAGTATGGGGGGCACCGTCGCGCTCCTTTTCGCGGCTGAGGAAAAACGCGTCGCCGCGCTGGCAACCATTGCCGCGCCACTCCATCCGGAGAAGATCACAGAAGCCATTCTGAGCCGAGAAGAAGTCCAACAATGGCGCAGGGAGGGATTCCTCCACTATCACGGGCGGCGGATCAATATGTCGCTGCTCGAGGACATTGAGAGGCTTGACGTTGCGGGCGCCGTGAAAAAGATCGTTTGCCCCGTACTGCTCCTGCACGGAGACCGCGACGACACGGTGCCCGTCGCCGAAGCCAACGAGATCTATGACTGTCTTGTAGGTTCGAAGCGGCTCGTCGTTTTGAGCGGGGCTGATCACCGGCTGTCCGACCCGTCGCATCTGGAACGGGCGCTGGAGGAAGCCGTGGATTGGCTTTCGCAACACTTAGGGTAAGCTCTCGATGAAAAGCTTTCTTGCCGGTCTCGCTCTCGCATGTTGCGCCACCACCGTCCTCGTGAGCGGCTGCCGAAGAGATCTCGGAACGGCGCAGGGGGTAGCAGAAGAATTTGTCGATCAACACTACGTGCACATCGATCTCCAAAGCGCCAAACGGTACACGGTCGGGCTCGCCCGAGAAAAGATCAATGAGGAACTCAGACTGACGGCCGGCCAGCCGATCGACGCCTCAACGCGCAAACCCAAGATCCACTACCGCCTGGTGGAAAAGAAAGAAAGCCCGAGCCGAGCCTCGTTTCTCTACGAAGGGACGATCCGCGCCGAAGACGCCCCCGAGTTTACCCGCCGCTGGTTAGTCCTGGCGCGAAAGGAAGGAGATCATTGGCGGGTGTCGAACTTCACGGAATACGACTGACTGGATTTTCCGAAAAGGAAGGTTGCATTCAGACCCGGACTGTCCCGCTGATCGCCGGGCTCACCTGAGGTTGTCGGCGCGGGGCCGGGATGCTCAGCGCCAAGCATGCCGCAATCATGGCCATCAACCCGCCCGCCAAAAAAGCAAAATGATATTGGCCCAGCCAGACGCGGATCACCCCAGCGCCCGTCGCCATCAGAGCCGCTCCAAGCTGATGCGAAAGAAAAATCCAGCCGTAGATACTCCCGACAGAGCGTTTGCCGAAAGTATCGGACGTTATGGCAATCGTGGGCGCGACCGTAGCAAACCAGTCCAGCCCGTAGATCACGGCAAAAACAAAGAGGCCGGAAAAGTCGGTTACGAACGGCAAGATAAATAGAGAAAGACCACGCAACGCATAGACAAGCGCCAGCCACTTTTTTGGCGACACCCGGTCAATCACCCACCCCGAGAGCGTCGTGCCGACGATGGCGGTGACCCGATCCTCGTCGATCAGCTTCTTGGCGGCGAGGACCGCCTTCGTCTCGTCGCTGGCGTCGTCGTAGATGACGATCCGGAGCGGGTGGGCCTTGCCGTCGGGGAACTCGCTCGGAGGCGTCCGACGCTCCTGCCGGCCGAGCCGGATCATGCATTTGAGCTGAGCCATAAGGAACCAACCCGACGTCGCTCGGATCATCACGCATCAACAATGCGACCAGCGGGATGATCCCGAGAGCCACGAACAAAAGAAGAAGAGAGCCTCCGCGCCACCCGACCGTCACAATCACGGTCATCATAAGGGGAAGAAAGATGAGCTGACCCGTTGAGTTGGCACTATTGAGGAAACCCAGCACGAGGCCGCGCCGCGCGACAAACCAGCGATTGGCAACCGTCGCTGAAAGCACGGAAGCGGTTCCCCCGGCCCCCAGACCCACGATCGCTCCCCAGAGAAGAACGAGGTGCCAGTATTCCTGCATGACGGTTGTCAAGCCGACACCGACAGCCATCACCCCCAGGCTTCCCACCATGACACTCCGAGGACCAAAGCGATCGAGAAGCCAGCCGCTAATGGGCGCCGCAAGACCGTAAAGAAAGAGGTTGACGCTAACGGCGAAGGCGATCGCCGCCCGGCTCCAGCCGAACTCTGTCTCTAAGGGATAGATAAAGACCGTAGGAGCGGACCGAATGCCAGCACCGACCAAGCTCGTGAGAAAGCTAAGCGCTACCGCCACCCAGCCGTAGAAGAACGGCACCGCAAGGGGAAGCCGGACCTTTGAAGTCACCTCTGCAGAAGTTTCCACCGTGTTTAGATACCTCGATTTGGTGAAAATTACAAACCCACAACTCGAGAACGCGTAGTTGACGCGTCTGAGTAAGACTGATAAAGGATTCGTCGTTTCGCAGGAAGTGCTCTATTATCCATCTTTACATCACATCAGCCATGAAGTCTCTTTGGATCGTTTCCTACTTGGCCGCGGCGCTAGGCCTTTATCACCAACCGGTTTGGACCCTGGAGGAGATTCCATTTGTCCCCACGCCTATTGAGGTGATTGATCGAATGCTGGAGCTGGCCGAGGTCAACGAAAAAGACACGGTCTACGACTTGGGAAGCGGAGACGGACGCATCGTTGTTCGGGCAGCAAAGAAGTACGGGGCTAGAGCCGTGGGAATTGAGATGGACCCTGAATTAGTGGAGCTCTCGCGTCAAAAGGCAAGAGAGGAAGGGGTAAGTCATTTAGTGGAGTTTCGACAGGAGGACGCTCTTAAGGTCGATGTCTCACCGGCCACGGTGGTCACCCTCTACATGCTTCCCTGGTTCAACGAGAAGATTCGTCCCGTTCTGCTGCGGCACTTAAGGCCGGGAGCGCGCGTGGTCTCCCATGACTTCGGCATCGAAGGCTGGCCGCCTACCGAGGTCGTGGAGCTTGAAAAAATCGAAGTTATGCCCGGAGGCCGCAAGCACCGCCACAGGCTTCTCCTGTGGCGAATCGAAGGGAACTCAGGATTGCCTTAGCACCGGTACCTGCTTGAATGAACGTCAGGCTGGAAGTATGATTGGTTTAGCTAACCTCGCATAAACGAGAAAAAACGAAAGGAGAAGTGTATGATCCGACTGGGAACTAGAAGGGTTCTTTTCGGCGTCCTCGCCTCGGGGTTGGTTCTGTCGTTGAGCAGTCCGCTGATGGGTGCCGACGCGGAGACGAAAGAGAAGAGAAAAGCGCTCAAGGGAGAGATACAAAGCGACCGGCAGGAGATCAAGCAAGATCGAAAGGAGATCCAATCCGACCGTAAGGAGCTGCGCGGGGACAGGAAAGAATTGAGGCAGGATAGGAAAGCCCTAAAGAAAGCGATCAGAAAGAAAGCCAGTAAGGAGGAAATCGAACGGCTGCGAAAGGAGACCCAACAGGATAAGAAGGAAATCCTTCAGGATAGGAAGGAACTTAGACAAGATCGCAAAGAACTCAGGAAGGACCGAAAGGAGCTTAGAGAGGATGTGGAAAAGTTAAGGTAAAGCTCACGCCCACGGCGGTTCTTGGGTCTGTGCTCAGGCCTCCTTAGGATAGGCCCAAATCAGAAATTCACTGTGGCAGTTACAGTGTCGCTGTAGCTCCCGGCGGAGATATCTTGCCCGGAAGGAACCCGCCCATACACGGTAAAGGGTCGCGCTGCCTTGGAAGGGGCTACGCCCGTATCCAAAAGGTTTCCGCCAGAGCTTCCCCAGACGCTGGTGCGGCCTGAATCTTTATAAAGCTCGTAGGTAAGACGCTCGGTTCCGGCAGCCATCCTGCGGGTAGTTAAGACAGCATTGGCCCCTAGATCCAGACCCACCGTAGTCACCGCGCCCTTAGTACAGGTAATCGTTACCGTCCCGGTTCCATCCAGGTTTGCGGCAGCATGGGTAACGACGGGATCATAGGACCCAAAATCGATAGCCGCGGTGCTTATCGTACAACTGCTAGCGACTGTGGCGCTAACCGACAGACTGGTCGAAGCAGACCCCGCATATAACTCGACAGGGGAGATAGAGAAGATAAGCGAACCTGCCACCAGGCCTCTCAGGAGGTTCTTGATTCTCCTCATGGTCTCCTTCTCCTTATCTATCACCGGACTCGTGGGAAAAAGTGTCGGGAACTCGCGTCTCCCCGCCGTTCATAGGTGCCCCCCCTGGCAGCGGGGCACTCGCCTCAGGTTGCGATTATCTTTAACCAATGGTCCTGCTATTTGTTTAAACTACTGGGCCGATCGTCACAATTGGGAAATTCCCTGATTCTGGGAGGAAAAGATTCCCTAGGGTTATCCCCCTCTTGAGCCGTTACAACTTGACGAGGCCTTGAGGCTCAAAGGCGCTTGGCAACACCTGCAAGGAGCACCTCTACTTGCCTGTCTTCTCAAAACGCATGACCCTCAGAAAAGAGATTTACGGGCAGGTCGGAGAGCGCCGGCGCAAGCTCGGCCTGCCGGGCCAGATCCCTGAAGATGAGAGGGCAAGAAGTCAGAAATTAACGATGGCCGTTACGGTATTCGTATACGCCCCTGCACTCACGTCCTGGCCCGCGGGGATCCGGCCGTGGATCGTCACGGTGACGTCCTTATTGTTTGGCGGGTTTGCGCTAAAATAAGCCTGCGTTCCCCCTGTCCCATCTCCCCAAATCGTGGTTCTCGCCGCGTCCTGATAAAGGTTGTAATCGAGCGCCTCGGTCCCCTTGAGCATCCGCCGGGGATTAAAGGAAGGCGCGCCGCCTCTATCCAGGCTGATTGTGATGTTGGCGTCCGTTCCACAACGGTAGACCACGCTGCCGGTCGAATCCCGAGGCGTAGGGCTAAAGACATCATAGGTCCCGAAGCTCACCGCGGTAGTGCTAATAATACAAGCGGCCATGGCGGAGAAGCACATTGTGATCGTACCGCCCAGGGCCAGTGCCAGCGAAAACAAAAACTTGTTCGCGTTCATCCTCAGAATCTTCACTGAGCCACACAGCGTGTCGGCGCAAGCTTGACTATCGGCAAGTCGGATGCGGGCGCCACAAAGGTAAATGTGCATGTCTTGTCACCATACTCCACAACCGCCGGGTGGCTTCCGGCAGGCACATTCTCCAGGTAAAACTGACCCTGCCTTCCGATCGGCGATTCAAAGCGCTTCCCCTCGGCGGTAACCACCAACTGGCCGAGAGCGGGAACAAAAGTCTCTCCGGTCGCTTCGACGAGAACAGTGCCTGTTAGGCTCTGCATGCGCTGAACCGGAAATGCAACCACCGCTCCGCCCCTGAATGGCGGCGCGATGATCTTCTCAGTAGCCTCAACAGTTCGGTCTAAAGGGATATCCGAGTCCGCAATGCTTAACCGATTCGCATGATAAGGAAGCAGGTTCGGCGTCAAAAGGTTCCCGCGCGAGTCGGTCCGCCCGATCTCCTGATTATTAAGATAGCCTCGAACCCCTTCCACCCCGGGCACTCTGATCAGGGCAAAGCTATCCTGAACCGGACGCGTGAAGTAGATTCCTCCACCAATGGCCGCCAGTCCTCCTGCGACGTTAACGATTGCGGTGCCCTCGTTGTTGACCCGATTGTAACTCGCTTCGTAGCGGCCATAGGGGCCCTGATATTGCAGCAGACCGCCCACTTGAGTCTGTTCGTCTCGACCTCCGGCCCTCGAGGCATCAAATCGATAACCAAAGCCAGAGCCTACGGGTAACGAGTGCTGCAGCTCGATGGAATTTGTACCCACGTTGCTTCGGTGCTGGTGAGAAAGACTGGCAGTGGTTTTTCCAAGGAAGTAACTCAGACCTATAAACAGCTCGTTGACGTTGCCACCCGTTTTATACGAGCGGCTCCCGACCATGAAGAGATTTAGCCGGTCCATGAGACGTATGCTGCTAGTGAGAGCGACGCGTTGGCGCTGCCCCTTACCCCGGGTGTTGGTCAGCGTGTGTTGAAGTGACAGGGTAGCAACGGAACCGATTGGGAAACCGACAAAGGCGCTCGTCTCAAGCCATGGCCTCTCGTCCGAAGCCTTCAGACTCAGAGTGGCATAGTGAGAGCTTAAGAATCTAGCAAATCCGCCCAAGCTGTACGGCCGCCCCAAATAGGTGTAACCAATGGACGTAGCCCCGCCAGTAAAGCCTGCCTTGTGGCTGGCGGCAAGGGAATACTCTATTTCGCCAAGGGGGAACCGCGCGTTGATGGTTGGGCCGCCGCTGGTCAACCCGGCAGCCTTTTCCAACCAAAGCCCGGCGGTAAGATCGTCTGTCAGCCCGACCCGGTGACGGCCGAGAAAGGCAAGAGGATCATAGTCCCAGCTAGAGGTTCCGATATTATTTCTTTGATAGCCCAGGTTATAGCTGTATTCGTGCAGCCCGGGTGCTAGAACACCTGTCGTGAAGTAAAAGGGGGCGCTGATTTCGCGCACCCGGCCGAAGGCGTCTCGAATGATAACTCGGGTGACGCCGCTTCCTGTGGTAACGGGCAAGTTCCTGAGATCAAACTGACCGGGAGGCAATCTTTCCTGACGCACCAGAACACCGTTGACATAGACCTCCATGGTCGAAGGGGTCAATATGGCAGCCGATAACCCCGGACTTGGAAAGCGAAAAAAATATGGATCTAAACTGAAGTCGCGCGAGATGCTGACACCACCAAGAAAGAGACTGCTGCCCAACCCTCCAGAGCTCGCGAAGCTATCTCCGACCACCCAGCGCGTGAGGCGTTGGCGATCGTCCACGGTATAGTTTGTCAGCCCGCGAATCACATCCCCGTCGGTGTTTCGCACAAGACTGCTGAAGAGTAAATTCCCTTTGATACTCAGCCCGGCCTCGCCGAAGAGATCGTAACGCTTAAAGTCCTGCCAATTCACCGCATAATTAAGGAATGTGCTCGTATCCTGTGAATAGACGGTCCCGGGAGGCGCGCCTGCCCGCAAGTCCACGACGGTCGAGCCAAGCAATGCTGGCTGAGCGGTCAAGCGCAGGACGAGTGCCTTCTCATCTATTTCAAACGTGAGGAGAGGAGCCAGGGAAGAGAGCGAGACATAAGCCTGCCCTCGTATGGTTTCCCGCTGCCCGGAAAAGCCCCGTAGGCCGGCCATTTCCAGGTCCGAAACCCGAGCTAGAACATCCTTTGCCCTCACAACTATCAAAACTTCTCCTCTCTCTACCAGGTTGACAACCAATTGAAGGATCGCACGCTGCTCTTGAGCGGCATGGACAAACAATAGCGGGCTCATTATCAGAGATAACACAAGGACTGCCCTGGCCAAAGAGACCATAGCCATCTCTAAAGACTGGCAAGCACACCCTCACCTCCATCAGGATTCCACTGAGAGACGACTAATCGCAAGCACTTGGTGGCACTTCGAGCCGTTCTTTGACGGACTGCTGCTGCCCTCCCACCTCGACAGCTAAAGTCTTAAGCTTAGCGCAGTCCCCTTTGGGAATCTCCAGTTCGTAGCTCCGGTGACCGCCAGCCAGGATGTACCAGCCCTCCAACCGTCGTTCAAAAAGAGTGTCCCCTCCCGGACCGTAGCCTTTAACTCGAATATCCTCGGGCACAAAGTGTACGTTACCCGTGTTCCTGATCTGAAATGAGAGAAGCCCCCTCCTTATAACCATCTCTTGGACGCGCGTGCCTTCCAACCTGTTATCGGGCTGGATAAAAATCGGGATCCCCATCTTTGTCACGAGACGCACCTCTGCTTCTCCCTGCGCTCGCCCCGGCTTACTACTTGGGGGAAGCTCCTCAACAAAGATGCGGTAGGTCTTTTCGCTGGAGGCGACCGGTGTTACCGTGCCGATTCGGACCCTGCGCTCCTCACCGGGCGCCAAGGTCAGCAGGGGCGGGAAAAATACTATATCTTCCGTCGGACTCAGCAAAACCTCACCTTGCGGGCTTTGGTCCCAGGCAAAGACGTTCAGTTGAAAGCGCAGCGTATCCCCACTCTCGTTGCGGATGGTAAGTAGGGCGCTCCTGGTCTTGGCAGAGAGAAACACCTGGATAGGGTTGACCTGAAAGCTAGCCGCCCATGCCTTCTGGAATTGAAAAAGAGCCAGGCTAAAGAGCAGACTTAGCCCTAATCCGGAAATCTTTTTCTGAGTAGTCAGACTCGGAACCGCTCCAAATAGCCTCCTCGCCCTCCTTTTGGAGGGAGAGGATTAAAGGTGAGGGTGGTGCGCATGGAATTTGCCCTCACCCTCGCCCTCTCCC
>JACPFH010000065.1 GCA_016183075.1 Deltaproteobacteria bacterium
CACCTGGCCGCGCAGGAGCAGGGGGCCCTGCGCCGAGCGGTGCATGAGCTTTTCCCAGTTGGCCGGGGCTGCGACAGGGTGCACGAAGACTGGAACGTTGTACTCTGCCGCTATCTCGTACACGGGCCAGAACCGGGGATCGTCCGGATAAAGCCCGTCGTAACTGGTCATCATGTGGATTATTCTCATGCCCAATGAATCCAGAGCGCGCCGGAGCTCTGCCAGCGATCCTTTGTCTCCTTCCGCGTCAAAGGCCGCCGCGCCGACAATGCGGCCCGGGTAGCGAGCCTGTGCCTCAGCCATTGCATCATTGGCCATCCGCACGCCATCAGAGCGGCTGAGCCCGGCCGCATCGATGGCCATTTCCAGGAACGCCGAATAGGTCATCGCCGAGCACGCAACTCCACAGGCATCCAACCGGGCAATCTGCTCGTCCATATGGTCCCAGGTCGAGGATTGGAGATTGGGGCCATACTCTTTACCGCCAACAGCCCGGCGCAGCGGCGCCATCAGGCTTTCAGGGAAGTAATGCGCATGACAATCAAAGATCGGCGGCGTCACAACCTGGTTCATGACATGTGACTAGCTTCCTTACTACTGTATTCTTCTTGGCATCTGACGGGGCCAGTCATATCTTCAGATTCTGCTGAAAAAACCAGCTTTTCATGCTTCGACGGGCTGCTTCGAGAGCCTCAGCAGAACGGAAAATCGTCAACGTTATCAACCTAACTCCCGTTCGCCCTGAGCATTGTCGAAGTGTGAACGGGGGTTTTTCAGAGGAATCTCTTCAACGGTTGCTAACGTAGTCCAGGAGCCCATGAAAGTGCAAACGGTCGAACCGAAGTTGACACAGGAACGTCTCGTCGGATAGTCTCACCTCGAACTAGCTGTCACTTTATTTGTTTTTGCGTAAGTCGGTAGCCTAAGCTGTGAAGGCGTGGAGGACTCATCATGCATGGCGGAAAAGCGCTTGTGAAGGTTCTTGAGCGGGCGGGGGTTGACTACATTTTTTCCTCCCCTGGAACCGAGTGGCCTCCGGTGTGGGAGGCGCTGGCTGAATCACAGGGGCGGGGAGTAAACCGGCCCCGGTACATAAACTGCCGCCATGAAGCGGCGGCCGTGGCCATGGCGTCGGGTTACACCAAGGTGACCGGCAGGCCGCAGGCGGTCTTGCTGCATGCTACGGCGGGACCTCTGAACGCGGCCATGTTTCTGCGCGCCGCTTACCAGGAGCGCGTGCCCATGGTTGTTTGCTGCGGCGAGACCTCGGCCTTCGGGGAGGAACGTCGGCTTCCGGACCCGGGGAACCAATGGGTTCATGACCTTACGGACATCGGCGGACCCGCGGAGCTGCTGCGGCGTTGCGTTAAGTGGAGCGAGCGCGTCACCGCGTCATCGATCTTTGTCCCGTCCGTGGAGCGCGCCATGCAGATTGCCGTGGAGCCTCCTGCGGGACCGGTGCTTCTGGGCGTGTCGTTTGAGTGCATGTTGGACGAAGTATCTTTGCCCGAGGAGAACAGGCCCAATCGGGTGGCGCGCGCTTTCGCAATCGATGAGGCGGCGATCCAAGAGGCCGTGGACGGTCTCTTGCGCGCCGAGCGTCCTGTTCTTGTGACGGAACACGTGGGCCGGGATGCGTCGGTTGTGAATCCTCTCGTTGAGCTTTGCGAGATGCTGGCCATTCCCGTTATGGAATCCTTCCGGCCCGCATTTTTGAATTTTCCGCATAATCATCCTTTGTATCTTCCCTACGATCCACGTCGCATTGAGTCCGCCGATCTGGTCCTGGTCGCCGATGCGGTCACTCCCTGGTATCCGGTCAGTAGAGGGCCGAAAGGCGACGCCAAGGTTTTTTTCCTGGGCGATGAATATCCCTACTCCAGGCTCCCTTTCTGGGGATACAAAGTGGACCTGGCATTGGTTGCGCCGCCGGCGGCAACGTTGGCCGGGCTGGTCAGCCGGGTCAAAGCGTCGGAAGGGTTCGTCGGAAACCGCACTGCCTATGAAGAACGGTTTCGTCGCATCCGGGAAGAACATGAAAAGAGGATGACAGCGTTCGAGCGTGACGCGGCAGGGCACGAGAATGATATTCCGGTGGATCCACGCTGGCTCTGCCACGCGCTTCACGAATCTATCCCGCCGGACGGCGTCATCGTGGAAGAAACAACCGTGCATCGGACGCTGATTCAGAATATGATCCCCCGCACTCAACCGATGTCGTATATTGCTCGTGTGACCGGAGGGTTGGGGGTAAGCCTGGGCTACGCGCTAGGCGTGAAGCTGGCCCTGAAAGAGCGGCCTGTCTTTGTCCTCATTGGCGACGGGGCCTTTCACTACAATCCCGTGCCTTCATGCTTAGGTTTGGCTCAGGAATATGATCTGCCGATTGTCGTGGTGGTGTTTAACAATCAACGCTACCTCTCCATGGAGAGGGGCCTGCTTAGATATTATCCGGACGGCGCCGCCAAAAAGACCGGGATTCACCTCGGCAGCCCCATTTTGCCTATTCCGGACTATCGTCTATATGCGGAGATTTACGGCGGGTACGGGGTCAGAGTGACCGATCCTAAAGATATCCAACCGGCAATCGCTCGGGCCCTGGAACAGGCCAAGGCGGGGCGGTTAGCCGTGATCGACGTGGTTCTCAACGACTATATACCCGGGCAGTAAGCAAGGGCGCGTCGCGCATACTCTTGACATCCATCTTAACGTGGTGATATTCGTTCCCGTGTTCGTGGCCAGTAGCTAAGAGCCTCCCCCCATCTTGGGTTGCATCCTCATGATGCGAGGCCTAACCGGAGCTGTTAACCGCGCCTCGGAGGGGGAAATGGACAGAAGAGTTTGAAGCCAGCCGTTCGGCGAGCTTGTCGCCGCGTGTGCTGGCTTTTTGATTTCATAAGTCTTTTGTCGCTTAGTCGAGAAGTCTTAGTTGCCCTGAGGTAACTCTTCTGGGCCTATGTCAACCGAGGCCGGAGGTGTGCCATGTTGACAAGGTTGGCTGGAACTCTCCTCTTGGTATCCGTCCTCACGTTTCTCGAAGCGGGAACCCGAGCCGCAGAGTACTCTGTCCGGCTGCCCCTGGGCCTTCAGGAGCTTTGCGCGCGGCGGGGTCTGGGATCCGTCTCGTAAATTTTTCTGATGGAGTAGGACCAGCGTTTTTTCAATTTGGACAAGAGTGATGAGGAGGAGGGAAATGATTCATAAAAGACGATTTGTCCTCCTTGCTGCCTTTTCTGTCGGCTGGGTGATCTTGTTTACGCTGACTATTTCGACCATTGGCTTTGCGGCCACCTTCACGGTCAACTCGACCGGACATGGGAAAGATCTCGCGCTAAATGGTCGGTGCACGCCTCGGACTCCGAGAGCCGGAGTGCCCGCTGCGCGCGGCCATTCAGGAGGTAAACAATTTTGTGTCCGGAACACATACGATACAGTTCAACATCCCTAGCAGTGATCTCGGATGTAATGCGGCCGGGGTCTGTACGATAAAACCTCAATCCTCCCTGCCAGCCATTGGCGCCGGCGCCTCGGTGATCATCAACGGCTACACGCAGCCCGGGGCGAAAGAAAACCCGAATCCCCTCAGCCCCTACCCCATCATCCCCATCAATGCGGTGCTCAGGATTGAACTGGATGGGAGCAATTTCGCTGGTGCGCTGGGCTTGAGTCTCGCCGCTCCCAACAGCACCATCAAAGGGCTGGTGCTTAATCGTTTTCCCGGCTGCGCGCTCAGTATCCAAGGTAAAGCGAACACCGGCAACAAGATTGTAGGCAACTTCTTCGGTACTGACGCCACCGGCGCCGTGGCTTTAAGCAATGGGCTCTGCGGCGTATTTATCGGTACCAATAACAACGATGTTGACGGGAATGTCATCTCTGGCGGCGGCCGCAGTGTGGATATTCTAGGAGTAAGTGGCAACAGAGTCCGCGGCAACTTGATCGGCACCGACATCAGTGGCACCAACGCCTTGGGCAAAGGATACTCTGGTGTTTTTATCTGGGAGGCGTCCAACGCCCAGATCGGCCCGAACAACGTCATCGCAGACAAGACCTACGGCGTGTATATCTACGGCACCACTGCTGAAGGAAATAAGGTGTTTGGTAACCTCATCGGCACGAACTCCTCAGGTACGGGTGCTCTGGGCAATGGCATAGGCGTGGGAATCTACTGCAGCGGGTCCAACGAGATTGGAATCTTTCCAGGGGGAGGGAACCTCATCTCGGGCAACAAGAGCCATGGTGTGGAGATCGGCTGTGGCAACCCCGCCATAAGCACCCCTGGCAATAAGGTGCAAGGCAACGACATTGGTAGGAGTCCTGTCGGCGCCGCGCCTCTGGCCAACGGCGGGCATGGAGTGCACGTCTATAATGGAGCGTCCCAGACGACCATCGGCGGGACCAAGCTCGACCAACGCAACACCATCTCTGGCAACATGGGCAGTGGCATTGCCATCGTGGGGGGGGCGAAGGGAACGTTGGTGCAAGGAAACTCTATCGGGACTTTGAACGGCACCGCTCCTTTGGGCAACGGCAGCCACGGTGTCCTCATCGAGAATTCGGTCACCAACACTATAGGCGACGTGTTGTTTGATGTAACCCAGACGACAGGCGGTGCACCATGTACCGGCGGGTGCAACATCATCGCGCACAACGGTGGCAATGGGGTAGCCGTCACCGGTAGTTCTACTGGCAATCGCATTCTCGTCAATTCGATCTTCGCTAATGGCGGCGTGGGGATCGATCTGGGGGCCGACGGCGTGACGGCCAACGTACTGAAAAACCCTGAGGGGCAGAATTCCCCGTTCTTGACGGAGATCACTGGCGCTACCGGCGGCGTCACTGTCCAGGGTATCCTTCACAGCGCGCCCAATTCCTTGTTCAACCTGGCCTTCTTCGCTAATAGTGTCTGCGATCCGTCCGGACATGGTGAGGGCCAGACGTATCTCGGAAAGAGTCAGGTGACGACCGATGGCAGTGGCGAGGGGAGCTTCAATGCTACATTTATGACCACGCTGCCAACGAGTTCATTCATTACGGTCACAGCGATCCGATCCTTTCCAGCCGCCAATACCTCCGAGTTCTCTCAGTGCCTT
The DNA here is from genome assembly GCA_016183075.1 of Deltaproteobacteria bacterium. Taxonomy (GTDB): domain Bacteria; phylum Desulfobacterota; class Binatia; order UBA9968; family UBA9968; genus 2-12-FULL-57-22. The sequence continues at coordinate 5,094 of JACPFH010000065.1, forward strand.
CAAGTGGGACAAACACAATCGCCGCCGTTCATGGGTCTCACTGTCAACTCGACGAGCGACGTTGACAACGGCACCTGCAGTGCTTCCCACTGCAGCTTACGTGAAGCGATTAACGCCGCCAATGCTCTTCCGGGCCCAGACAAGATCGGCTTTAACATCCCTGTCAACACCGATCCCGGCTGCAAACCCGCCACAGGAGTATGTACCATCAAGCCTGGGACCACGGCTGGCTTTCCGAAGATTACCGATTCCGTCATCATTGACGGCTACACGCAGCCCGGCGCTAAGGCCAATACCAACCCCATCACCCTGGGCTCGAACGCTCAGCTCAAGATCGAGCTAACCGGATTCTTGAGCGGCAACAGTCCCGCAAATTTGGTGCTTGCCGAAAAAGGTTTGGTGATCGAGGCGGGCAATAGCACCGTGAGAGGGTTGGTGATTAACGCGTTCCTACTGGCTGGAATCGAGGTTGCAAAGAACCTAGGCCTCAACGTCATTGAAGGCAACTTCATCGGGACCGATTCCACCGGCACCCAAGCCGTGAGCGCCTTACAGCAGGCTGGCATCTCCATCTTCGGTTCAAACGACAACACCATCGGCGGCACAACGCCGCCGGCGCGCAACCTCATCTCGGGAAGCGTAACAGGCGTGGCCGCGGCTTCTACATCGTCGGGAAACAAGATAAAGGGTAACTTCATCGGGACCGACATCACCGGCACACAGAGTCTGGGCAACAGCAACGGTGTGATCATTGGTGGGTCAGGAAACACGATCGGTGGGACTACGCCGGAAGAGCGCAATGTCATCTCGGGCGATGGCGGCGCGGGGGTCAAAATCAGCACCGAAACCCTTGATGCTCCTCCGGCTGCTTCTAATCAAATTCAAGCTAACTTCATCGGGACACAACTTGATGGGGTAAGCCCCCTGGGAAACGGCAACGGGATCGTTTTCGATATTAACCCGACGAACACCCTCATCGGTGGGTCGGTGGGGACGACAGAGGGCGCCTGCACCGGTGCCTGCAACGTCATCGCCTTCAACGCCGGCCCAGGGGTGGTCTATACGACTAGCCTATTTAAGGGCGGCAATATCATCTCGAGGAATTCCATCTTCTCCAACGCTGGCTATGGAATTGATAATTGGGGGTTCGGAATAGATACTTCAGAAATACCCGTGTTGATGTCGGCCAGCAGTAATCCCAGCGGTACTCCTGTCGAGTGGAAGCTCCCCCTTATCACGAAGCCCAATGACCCATACACCGTCGAATTCTTCGCCAACGATGTCTGTGATCCCCTCGACTACGGCGAGGGGCGAACCTTCCTAGGGGCGACGGCTGGCGTCGCCCCGTCCAACATCGGGCTGCCCTTTACTCAAAGCTTTACGACCTCTGTCCCTGCAGGTTCGTTTATCACTGCCACGGCAACCATAGGCTTTGGGCACACCTCCGAGTTCTCCAAATGTGTCGCGGCTTGGCCTGAGACTGCCTATCACGTCGATGTAAGCTATACTGGAGATGTGAGTGATGGTAGCAAGGCGAAGCCGTGGAAAACCATTTCGCAAGCCGCTGCTATCGATCTTAAACCGGGCGACTTTGTGGTCGTTCATCCCGGCACCTACCGTGAGACAGTAAGTCTTAATTACCAAGGAACAAAAGATGCGCCGATAACGTTCGCCGCGGACGGCGACGTTGTTATAAAGGGTTCCGACCCCATTGTCGCGTGGAACGCAAAAGGGGGCGGCATTTATTCCCACAAGAACTGGATTTACAAAGAACCCATCCCTGTACCAAGCATAGCTGCCCCCAATATGTTTAATCTCGTAAAAAAAGTGAATGGGATAGAAAAGGATTTTATGCCAACATACCAGAACTTGGCGGTTACTGTTGAGTGGGTCTTTAATGATAAAAAGAAGGATTATGATATTCATGTGAAGAATTGGGATAAAGGGTGGGAGTTCCTGGAGAAAGAATTTCCGGACGTCCTTTATTCCTTGGGAAGGAATCAAGTCTTTGTCGATGAGAAGCCGTTGCGGGAAGTAGTGAGCTACGATGCTCTTAAACCAGGGACGTTCTACATTGATCCGAAAACTCAGGAGCTTTTTGTCTTCCTTGCTGATTCATCCAATCCGGCAAAACATCAGATGGAAGGAAGCACGCGGGATATTCTGGTCAATTTTGATGATTCTTCGTCTTTTATCGTCTTTAAGGGATTCAAAATGAGGCATGCGTCCTCTGGCATAGGTGTTGGGTATGGGATGTCGGCAAAGGCAATGCATGCGGTCAGGTTGGGTGGGACTAACCATGTCTTCGAAAATAATAAGATCCAGTACGTAAACGGGATAGGGCTTAACATTCCAGGCCACCCCAATCAACCTTCTCCAAAAGAACCCAACTTTGATTACATGAATCCGTGCGACCAATACCCTCCAGATTATAAGGGCTCATGCGATACAATCAAGTATGCAGAGCTAATACAGAAGTTCCATCTGGGATACCTTATAAAAGGGAACATCATTGAACACTCTGGACACCTAGGCATTGCCGCGATTAATGCAGCGGGCGTAAAGGTTCATGATAATATCGTCCGCTTCAATAGCTTTCGGACCAGCTTCCTTAAACAGGGGTGGGCGGGGGGCGGGATCAAGATACACTTGGCTCTGAACTGGGACATTAAGGGGCTGAAGGCCTACTATAATTATTACCACGGGTTATGGTTTGACGTCGCTTGTTTTGGGAACAAAATACAAAATAGCGTCTTTTACGGAAACAACGTTGCCGTTCGGCTGGAGGGTTGTAACGCCAAGACACCCGACCAAGGAACTGTCGTCACCGAGAACATCATGTATTCGAATGTAGAGGGCGTCGATTATTCGCTCAACGGATACCTAACCGTTTCCAACAATCTCATCGCCTATAATGATTATGGGATTCTGGCGACCGGGGTTGCTGTTTTTCTTAGTCAAACCAATAAAGTCATCGGGAATCTGGTAACAGATAACGAGAACGCCAATATGGGCTACACCGTATACAGTCACGATACCGTCTTCGACAACAATCTCTATTACGGCGTCCATGAATGTCATTTCACCACGCATGGAGCTTATAATTGCCCGCAGCTGAGTTACTGGGCTAGACATGAAGCGCTCAAGAAAGATATTAACAGCCAAGATTTATCAGCAGACGAAAAAGGTGTGCTCATCAAGCAGATGGAATACCATCATGGCTACCCTAATTGGAATTCACAGGTGGCGATTAGATCTGCTTATTACATTAAGACTTTGGCGGACTGGCGGCAGGCGACCGATGTCTGGTCAAAGGAAGCAAATTTCACTTATGACTATTCTGGGGCTAAGGAAGCGTCTGACAATTGGGCGGCTTACTACAAAGGAACTTATCCTTCTGCCAATGAGTCCACAGGGTGGTCTACGGTTCCCATGCCCTCCCAATACCTTAATGATCAGTTTATGCAAATTCCACTCTTGCCAGATCAGAACACTATTTATGCGGATCCAAAGTATCTTGATCCTGTAAAAGAAAACTTCTGCCTAGCTCCGGGCAGCATTGCCAGCGTAAAGAAAATCGGTCCTGCGGTGCTGCACAAGTGCAAGTAAGTGCCTTTATCCGTCGCCTGGTATCTCCAGGGCCAGTCACAGCGGGGAATGCAGCCTTGGCCACGCGCTCCATGGCGCCGCCAAAAAGACCGGGATTCACTTCGGCAGCCCCATTTTGCCTATTCCGGACTATCGTCTGTATGCCGAGATTTAGGGGGGATACGGTGTCAGAGTGACCGATCCTAAAGATATCCAACCGGCGATTGCTCGGGCTCTGGAACAGGCCAAGGCGGGGCGGTTAGCCGTGATCGACGTGGTTCTCAACGACTATATACCCGGTCAATAAGCTCCCTCAGGAAGCGCGCTTCAGCCTGAGGCTGATCCGCCTCTGGCGGACGCGGCTGCGGCTAAAAGCTCACAAAGATATCTTTGGCCTCATCGCCCGTGAGCTTCGAGACGGTCGTAATTCTGTCGCTGAATTCTTTTAGCGTGCCGAGCGAGCTGGGGCCGATATCGATGAGGATCGAAAACAGGGAGAAGCCGAGTTTCTCCTTCTCGCGGCGAAAATTTTCCGCCCACTCCGGGCTAACCTGGCATTCCCCGTCCGTGATGAAGACGATGTCGCCCTTCTTGTAGCGCGACTTTTGCAGGCACTCCAGGGCCTCGTTCAAAGGTTTCTCGAAATCCGTGCCGCCGCCGGGAAAATATTCGGCCAGATCCATCACCTTTTCGGTCTCGATATCGTAACGCTCGCGCGCGTTCATCTCCAGGACCTGGAGCGGCGTGTCCTCCGAGGAAAAACAGATGGAGCGAAACAGCCGCCGCTGGCGGCGGGCGATCTCGAGCAGGGTCAGCGTGACGGCCTTGGACCAGATCTCTTTATCCCCGGCCATGGAGGAGCTGCCGTCCAGGCAAACGACCATCGGTCCCTTGCCCTTTTCCTCGACGCCCCGCAGGGAGTATTGCAGCAATTCCTGGTCGAGATAACGGCGGTAAAAGTCCTTGCGCAGGACCGGATGGTGCAGGGTCATAAGCTCGTGGGGCAGCAGCCGCTGGATCGAATCGCCGCACTCGACTTCCAATACTTCCTCACTCGCCCGCTCGAAGACCTTTTTCCGCAGCGCCATCGCGTGAAATTTCATCCGCCCGACCATACGCGCGAGCTTCTTGAGCTTCTCGTTTCCGGCCAGCCGCCTGCCCAGCTCCAACTTCTGCCCGGGAGGGGAGCGCCGCCCGGTGCCCAACGTAAGGCCCCAGTTCTCCGCCTCCTCGGCCGCATCTTCGAGTTGCTGCGCTACTTTGATGGCCTCCGCTTGCAAGCGCGTGGCTGCCTGTCCCTCGATCTGCTTGAGATCCTCTTTCAGCCGCGCCGCCTTATGTCTCAGCAGCGCCTCGGCGCCGTCGAATTCACCTTCGATTCGCTCCTTGGCCTTGTCGAAATTTTTCTTCCCCTCTTTGGAGAAATTTTCAGCCGACAGCTCCTCCGCGTTCTCGACCTCCTGCCGTTTTTCCTCCACCAGCTCTTCCTGTTTCTCGATATCCCAGAGGTCGAGCATGTCGCGGCGCGTGAGCACCTTTTCCGATCGGATCAGGGCCAGGATGCGCTCGCCAAGCAAGAGCGTGCACAGCCCTGACCGCGCTTCGTCAAGAAGGGTCTGCTCGCGCAGGATGGCGTAGAGGTTGCTTTGCCTGAGCGCGTTTAGAAGGATCTGGTTCAAAAGGGCGCTTGGCAGCACATCGGCTTCCTGGCGGAAGATAATGTTGCCCTTAAAGAGCAAACAGAACAGATCCTGGAGGAGGGAGCCGAAGTGAGGAAGGAACGTGCCGCCGTCCTCTTCGAGCTTGCGCAAAGAAGGGGACTCCGAGCGCAGATTGCGGTAGGCTCGCCGGTCATAAGCGTCGCTTTCGATCCAGCACGTATTTTGCGGCAACGGCTGGAGGACTCTCTTTTTCGGTGCAGTTTTCTTTCGCTTCGACGCCATCAGAATCGCTCCAGCATCTGCTTCTGTATGGTTTCGATCTCTTCCTTGACGGCTCCGACCCGGTCGACGGGCCGGCCGAGCTTTTGAGCCTTCTCTATGATCTGGTCCACTTTGGCCAGAATGTTCCTCAGCTTGGTATGGACCTCGATCAGCGCCCGAGCCCGTTCGTCGCTGGTTTCCCAAGGTCGCAGGGCGGAATCGCGCACCTCCCTGGATTCGTACAGGAGCTCCTTGACCTCTTCTTCATAGCCCAGGAGGAGTTCGCGGATCGTATCCCGAACCTGGTCATGTTCTCCCGGATCCCGCCACAAGACATGCTCGAGGAAAAAGAGATCCTTCTCCGTGACCTCTTTTTCCCCTTCGAGGTACGCATGCGCCTGCAGCAAGGAGAGCGACTGCCGGTAGCGGCGGTCCGATGCTTCGATGCTTTTCTTCTTTAGTTCGCGCCGTATGTCAGCGACGGTCTGGTAAATATAGCCGGGGATCGGCAGGCTTCGAGCTTGGCTTTGCACCTCGCGGACCTCTTCCAGGCTGAGAGTCGTCCGCTCGGGGCGCAAGGGAGCCTCCAGCATTCGGAGAAAGCGAAAGTCCTCCTGGATGTAATTGACCAGGAAGCGCAGCAGGAAGCGGTCGTAGAGAGCCATCAGCTCGTCGTCCTCCGGCAGCTCGTTGCTCGCGCCGAAGAGCGTAAGCAGAGGGACCGAAACGATCTCTTTCCCATTGTGGAATAGCCGCTCGTTTATGAGCGTGAGGATAGCATTCAAGATCGATGAGTTGGCCTTGAAGATCTCGTCCAGGAAGGCGATATGCGCTTCGGGAAGCTTGCGGCTCGTGACCCTTCGATAGTCGTCCTGTTCCAGGGCCTTCAAGCTTACGGCGCCGAAGATCTCTTCGGGAGTACTGAAGCGGGTGAGCAGCCATTGAAAATAGCTGGCGCCGTGGATGCGCCGGCAGATCTCGTCGGCGAGCATCGATTTGGCGGTTCCCGGCGGCCCGATGATCAGCACGTGCTGCGAGCAGAGCAGGGCGGCGAGGGCGCCGTCGATCAACTCGCTTCGCTCCAAAAAGATTTGCTTTAGCTCCTCGCGGATTTTTTTGAGCTTCTCTTGCGCCGCCACGATGATCTCAAGCGTACCAAATGGCCTGCCAGGAAACAATGTTTTCAATGCGGGGTAGTGAAACTGCTCGAAGGTTGGGCGGTGGGCGGCCTACTTTGACTCAGGCGGCTCGTTCAAGCCGGCGCACTTGCCGTAATGGCGTTTCGTTATGCATTCCAAACAGAGGCTTCCACGTAGGAGATATTCGTGGTGTTGTATTTCAATATAGTCAGCGGCAGGCCAAGTCGAGCAGTTGGTGCAAAAATGCCACTTCTCGCTATCTGTTTGTCTGCGGTATGTCGTTACTGTCGGCATAGAGCCTGTGGGGAATAAAGGGGACGGGCTATTATTCTAAAGCAGTGAGAAAAAATCCAGCCCGCCCCCTTTCTCCCAATCCGATTACTCGATCACGATGCTCCCGGCAGTTAGCGTCGCCGACGGCAAAGTTGATGTCCCGAGTGTCAGGAGAAGGCTCTGGGTCGTGGCGGTTACAGTGAACGGCACGCCGGGAAGAGGCGCGCTGCCGTCACCCATGTCCACCGTGGCGCTGCCGCTGAAGGTAGCACTCCCATCCGGCCCGACGGAGCCACTGCTGACCTTTCCGTCTACATCGATCTCCTGCGGCTGGCCGAGCAGTGATGTGCCTAGCAGAACGGTATGAAACTCTCCCGTTGCGGTGCCGTCTGAGGCGACGGACACCCCCTTGCCTAGCTCTAGGCCATTGAGAGGGATGCCGTTGAACGCCGCCCCGCCCCCAAACATCCCCGCGCCCGCGCCGGTTACCCCGGTGTCTTCGCTCTGGGCGAGAACGGGTGCCGGCGCAAGAGTAATCGTCATGCTAAGGATCGCCGCCCATAGAAAAACTAATTTTTTCATTGTGATTTCTCCCTTCATCGATGGTTAATGGATCTGGATGTTCCCGCTTCTGAGCGGGCTGCCTTCGGTGTTACTACCGTACGTGATCGTAAACTTGTCCATGTTCCTGCCGGGCTCCGCGTTGTCCTCGACCTCGGCTGTAAAGCTGCTGGCGGTGCTGTCCGAGCTGCAAGTTCCGAAGAACTTCGCCGTTGTGGTGGTGAGCTGCATCACGACGGTAACCTTGCAATTCAGCTTTGCGCCCGTGGCATGGTTCAAGTAGTTGAGGTGGCCGCTCGCGACTCCGCCGTCCTGCTTTGCGTTGAAGCCAAAGCTGGCCCGGCCATCTGGGACGTCGATCTGGCCGCCTCCGGTCACCTTGCCCGATGGGGGCGGTGTTGGAATGCACGGCGTGCCGCCCGCCGGAGAAGTCAGGAAGGGGACGAAGTCGATCCCGTCGCCGTCGTCGACTACGGCGTCGCCCGTGCCGCCGGGATTGCTCGGGTGGGTCGGGCCCGTCGAACTGCCCCACCAGTTGAACTCGGCGTCAATGGTTTCGCTGCCGAGATAACGGGCGCCGACGGCGTTGCCGAAGATGTTGTTCTGGTTCGCCACGTTGGTGGAAATAGTCCCTGCGAACTGCGAGGCGCTGAAGAAGATGCCCTCGCCTCCCTGTAAGAAACCGTTCCCAGTGAAGCAGTTCTGGGCAACCGTGTTACCCTGCGCGCCGCGCGTCGGATCGGTCGTGCCGCCGAAGCCAGTCAGCGCCAGCCCGGAACGACCGTTGCTGTCGAAGTCGTTCTGGGTAATGAGCGAGTCCTTGGGGCCGCCCTGCAGCCCGTCGAAGAGGTTGTTGCTGAAGGTGTTGGCGGTGATCGGCCCATCTCCCCACGCTTTTCTACCCAGGTTTACCCCGGTTTGGTTATTATCGATGAAATTGCCACTGAATAGCGGTGTTCGGGCACCTGCTGTGCTCTTGTCCACGTTGCGGTTCCCGTCGACGAAGAAGCCCGTTCCCGTTATTCCGTTTACCACGCGATTATTGGTGAAGTGAAAGCCGTCGAAGTTGTCTTGGTCCAAGTGGAAGAGACCGCCGCCGCCGACTTTGCTGCTCCCGTCGATGTCGTTTTGATCCACCGTGATGTTGATTCCGTTGTCATTGAGAAACACACCGTTCCCCGTGAATCCTTGGATGCGGTTGTTCAACAGTTGAAGCCCGTCAATGGGACCCGATTGAGATTCGATGGCTCTAGAACCACCGAGGAATGTGAAACCATCGATCGTGGAGCCGGCCGACCCGGTCAGCAGGGTCAGAAGGGTTCCTGCTGCCGCCGTGATTGTCGATTCGGTCGCGACACGTCCACGCGCGTCGACACCCGCCTGTGCGCCGAGCAATGTCAGGCTCTTGGCGAGGTTGACGTTCTCGACGTACGTCCCGGCGCAGACCTGGATGGTGTCGCCGGAGGTCGCCGCGTTTATTGCGGCCTGGACAGTCGGATAGCCCGGATCACTGCAACTCGTCCCCGGGGAGGCATAACCACCGCCGTTTGGATCGTCATCATTCACCCAATGCGTGACCTGGGCTGCAGCCCCTTGCGCTCCTATAACCATCAAGCCCAGAAGGGCCATGGTAAAAACCAAAAACCTTTTCATCACCGCTCCTCCTCTCTTGACTTGAATGATAAAAGTTGAAAACTTTTCGGGTTCATCACCGATCAGTAATTCGCTTTCTCGGGAGGTGCGCGGGTGGGGGGAGAGGCGCTAAGCAGTGTCCTGAAAGTGGGACAAGATCCAGGTGTAAGGCAGGATCTGAGCCCATGGCGTATATCGGTTCCTTGACGCTCTGGCACGTTTCCTGCTATAGAAACAAAAAGGGGGGGCACCTGGGGGAGAAATCCTCCAGGGATTCGGTGGGCCGGCAAGCCGCTGATTAAGTCCCCCTTTTATTTCTTTTCTTGTTAGTCCCGCACCTCTCCCCTTATCGGGGCTCGTAGCTCCCGGTTACCAGATTTATCCCGCAAACCGCGCCGCGCAAATTAGGTAAATCACGTAAATCGACGCAGGAAGAGTGCTGAAGAGAATAACAGACTTCCAACGCGGTTCTGCCTGCATATTTCGACTTACGAGACCGCCCCTTCCGCGTTGGCGAAAGTTTACAAGAATCAGGTGAATACCCGAGCGAACCTCCAAAAATTAAGGGATTCACCCTATGCCGATTACGGAGTTTCCCTGATTGCTCTTTTCCCCCAATGCAGCTTATTTTAGCCGCTGTGAAAATCGTGCGGCGAAGGTTCCGGTCGGAATTGAAGATTATGAAGAAGGATAAGGTTCTTTTTCTGCACTACGAGGTGTCGCGCCTATGGCTTACGCGGGTCATTTTGGGCTTGCTGCTTATAGCCGCGCTGGACTACGAGCTGCGTACGTCGACTCTACAAGCATGGGTACTGTCGCGCTACGCCGCGCGGCTATCCTATGAGGTGCTGCCTGGTCCCAGCGCAAGTATTGCGTTTCCCCACAGCGGCCCTTTCGACCAGCGGCGCGGTTATTCCCGGATTCCTTTCTTCCAATCTCGGCTCGAGGCTCAGGGATACCGCGTGGTGGAACAGGCCCGGGTCTCAGGAGAATTGGCTGAGCTGATGAATTGGGGAGTATCCCCCCCATACCGCGAACCGGCCGACGAGGGCCTTCGGATACGCGCTTCGGGGGCGACGACCCTCTACAAGTCGGTTAACGTCGAGCGGCTTTTCCAACGGTTTGAGGATATTCCCCCGGTTTTGGTCAGGACACTGTTGTTCCTGGAAAACCGGCAACTCGAGGATCCTGCCTTCCCGCGCAGCAACCCAGCCATTGAATGGAGCCGTCTGGCTAAGGCAGGCTTTTCATATGCGGGCAACAAGCTAGGCCTGCCTTTTCCCGTACAAGGCGGCAGCACATTGGCCACCCAACTGGAGAAGTTCCGCCATTTCCCGCGAGGGCGAACCTATTCGGCGACGGATAAACTCCGTCAGATGGCAGGGGCAAGCCTCAAAGCCTACCGAGATGGAGCGGACACCCGTTCCTGGAGGCGCAAGATCATTGTGGATTACCTCAACTCCATACCCCTGGCAGCGGCGCCCGCTTACGGTGAAGTAAATGGCCTGGGGGAGGGACTTCATGCCTTCTTCGGACTGAACCTGTCCGATGTGAGAAGCGCCCTGGACTCTGAAGGCCTCAGTTTAATCAAGGTCCACGCGTTTAAGCACGTGCTCGCGCTCTTGGTCGCGCTGCCTGCGCCTGCGGCCTACCTGCTGGATGACCGCGCGGCTCTTGAGGAAAGGGTGAATCAATTTGCATGGCTGTTGGCAAAAGCCGGAGTCATTAATCCAGAATTCGCTCAAGCGTTACAACAGGCTTCTCTTGGATTTTTGCCTTCCGCGCCTATGCCTGCGGCGCAGTCCGTAACGCGGGAAAGGGCGCCCAACGCGATCCGTGCCACGTTAATGGAACTTTTAGGCGTGGCGGATCTCTACGATTTAGACCATCTGCACCTGGAGGTGGAGAGCAGCATCGATGGCGACTTGCAAAAGAAGGTTACGGAGTTTCTTCAGGCCTTATCCGATCCAGGCTTCGTAAAAGCGCATGTGGCTCATTATCTTGAGCTGGCAGCCCTGCTCTATAGGGAGCTGTCGCCGCTGGGGGGTGAGGCCCTTGCCCGGCGGGCTCGCAATGCGCGCGATCCCATTACTCAGTGGGCCGCGGTTATCTTACAGCAGGAAAGAGATCTTTCCCTCGATGCTTTTCTCCAGCGAGCGCTCGACCGCCGTTACTCGGCCAGCCCCTACGAGGGATTCTTCACCGGCGGAGGAATACACGCCATCGGAAACTTCGATCGCCAGGATAATGGCCGCATTGTGCCCGTGCGAGAAGCGTTTCGGCGCTCCATCAATCTCGCCTTCATTCGCCTGATGCGGGATCTCGTACTCTTTCATAAGGCGCGCCTACCTTATGATGCGAAAGCGGTGGTGTCCGATCCGGACCATCCCGAGCGGCGCCGTCTATTACCGCTTGCGGCAGACGAGGAATCTAAGGATATTCTTTCCCGGGCATACGAGACATACCGCGGTCTCCCTCCCGATGCCATAGCGAGCCGTCTGTTAGGAAGGCAGGCAGACTCTGAACGCCGTCTGGCAATCCTCTTTTTCGCCTGGCAGCAAGGGACGGATGAGGAAGCCCTTGCCGCCTGGCTTAAGCGGTGGCAAAAGACCCTTTCCCGGGACGCGGTTCGCCGCCTTTGGCGGGCTTACGGAAACCCGGGGCTAACTCTTTCCGACTATGGTTACCTCCTGTCACGCCATCCCCTCGAAGTGTGGTGTGCAGGCGAGCTGATGCGAGATCCGAAGGTTTCGTGGAACGAGCTTCTCGGTCGAAGCGTCGATACACGCCAGGCGGCCTCCGCCTGGCTTTTCCACAAACGCCACCGCCGGGGGCAAGACTTGCGTTTGCGAATTCAGATCGAAAGGGAAGCTTTCGCCCGCATGGCTCCCTATTGGCAGCGGCTGGGTTTTCCCTTCAAGCGCCTTGTTCCATCCTACGCGACCGCCATTGGGGCTTCCTCCGACCGTCCGGCTGCGCTGGCAGAGCTGATCGGCATCATCGCCAACGATGGGGTGCTTCATTCTACGTTGAGCTTGACAAAGCTCCATTTTGCCCGAGGCACCCCTTATGAAACTGTATTTGAGCCCGTCCCCGGCCGTGGCGAGCAGGTCATGGAGCCGGCGGTGGCCGCCGCTCTACGGACATTGCTGGCGGATGTCGTAGAGGTGGGAACCGCCCGGCGGATGCGGGGCGCTTTTGTCCAGTCCGACGGCACGCCGCTCGTCGTGGGCGGGAAAACCGGGTCAGGGGACAACCGGTTTAAAACCTTCGGCCGTGGTGGACACCTATTATCTTCCCGCGCGCTGAATCGCACAGCCACTTTCGTTTTTTACATCGGCGAGCGCTACTTCGGCGTGCTGACGGCATACGTACCCGGCCGTGAGGCAAATGGTTACCAGTTCACCAGCGTCTTGCCGGTAACCGTGCTAAAAGTTTTGGCCCCTGCTATATCGATGCGCGACCGGGGTAAGGAGAGCAAGATTGCCAGGATCAATTTCTTCCAGTCAAATTAGGCCACGGCCGATGGAGTAAGCTCCCTCGGGAAGCGCGCTCTCGGCTGCGGCCGATGGGTCGGTTCATTTTGGATTTTGGATTGCCGATTTTGGATTAATTCAAAAATCAAAAATCGAAAATCGGTAATCGGACGTCCGCAGCCTCACTCGCCCTCCCCTCGGTCGCTCCGCGTTGAG
>JACPFH010000255.1 GCA_016183075.1 Deltaproteobacteria bacterium
GCCCGGTGGGTCGCGTGGCGCAGTCCCGTGGAGCGAAGGGAGCCCCGAGGCCCACTCGGTGGGGAACCACACTTTTCGCACCAGAGACCAGCGCCTCTTGACTCGCTCGGTCCAACCGAAGTATTCGGTTGCCTGACAAGAAAGCTACATACCGAATTTGGAGAGGGGGAAAGGACGCATGAGAAAATGAAATACGCCAACGATGCGGCAATCGACAGCTATAGCGAGTGGCAACAAACCCAAGGGATCCCGATCCACAGAGGGTTCTTTATCGAAAATCTCCAGAACGTGGAGCTTTCCCCGTGGGGCTTTAAAGGAGGTCTCGGAGCGTTTATCAATCTCGACGGAGCGGGCGGGACCAACGACGCTTACGTGTGCGAAATTCCCGCGGGAGAACAACTGAAGCCCCAACAACACCTCTACGAGGAGATGGTTTTTATTATCGAGGGCCACGGGGCCACGTCGGTGTGGCAAAAAGAAGGCAAAAAACATACCTTCGAGTGGCGGCCGGGTAGCCTCTTCGCTATCCCTTTGAACGCCCGCTATCAGCACTTCAATGGCCAGGGGCGCGCTCCCGTCAAATACTTCGCCGTGACCAACGCGCCCTTCATGATCAATCTGTTCCACAACCTCGATTTCATCTTCAACAACGACTTCACCTTCACCGACCGCCTCCCCGTCGAGGAGGACGACTACTTCAGCGGCAAAGGGCAGCTATGGGGACGCAAGATGTCCGTCAATTTCGTCGCCGATACTCGCGAAATCCAACTCTATGAATGGAAGGAGCGCGGCGCGGGAGGCAAGAACGTGAATTGTGGTCTGGCCGGAAACGTGATGGGCGCGCACATTTCCCAATTCCCCGTGGGCCGTTACAAGAAGGCCCATCGGCACGGTCCTGGAGCCCACGTCATCATTTTGAGCGGCCAAGGATACTCGCTGCTCTGGCCGGATCGAGGCGAGCGGGCGCGCGTGGACTGGAAGCCAGGGAGCGTCGTGGTTCCGCCCAATCAATGGTTTCACCAGCACTTCAACTCCGGGGCCGAGCCTGCCCGCTACCTGGCATTGCGCTGGAACAGTTGGCGCTACCGGTTTGTAGCTCTGAGCGACGATCGCCCGGTTGACGTGAGCGTCAAAGAAGGCGGCGCGCAAATTGAATACGAAGACGAGGACCCCGAGATTCACGAAATCTTTGAGCAGGCTCTGGCGAAGGTGGGAGCCCCCTGCGGCATGGGAGCCATGGTGCCGTGGTGTAGAGGGTAAGGATGGCTTCAAGTTGGGATCTCGCGGTGGTCGGCGGCGGTATCGTCGGCCTGGCCACCGCCATGAAGCTCGCCGAAAAATATCCTCATTTGCGGCTGCTCCTGCTGGAGAAAGAACAGGAGATCGCCCGGCACCAGTCGGGACACAATAGCGGGGTGATCCACTCCGGCATCTACTACAAGCCGGGGTCGGTAAAAGCCCAGACGTGCGTGGCGGGAAGAAAAGCGCTGCTCGAATTCTGTGACGCCAACGCGATCCCGTATGAGCTATGTGGCAAAGTGATCGTGGCCGCCCGACCGGACGAGACGGCGCGGCTCGAGGAGCTTTACCGGCGCGGCCAGGCCAATGGAGTGGCGGGGTTGGAGCTTATCGGGCCTGAGCGGTTGCAAGAGATCGAACCCTACTGCCGCGGAATCCGCGCCCTGCACGCGCCGACGACGGGTATCATCGACTTTACTCGCGTCGCGAAGGCCTACGCGGCGAGATTCCAGACCCTGGGCGGCGAGATCCAAACTTCGCAAGAGGTAAGAAAGATCGTGCCGGAGCGTGACGGGCTGGTGATCGAGAGCTCGGGCGGGACGTTTCATGCTAAACGGCTCATCAACTGCGCCGGGCTTTTCTCCGACAAACTGGCCGGGCTAATGGCGCGAACCGTGGGTGAAAGCGATCGACTGGAAGTAGATCTGCGGATCATCCCTTTCCGAGGGGAATACTTCCGCCTCGTAGCCGAGCGGCGATTCTTGGTCCGCGGCCTCATTTATCCCGTGCCGGACCCGCGCTTCCCTTTCCTCGGCGCCCACTTCACCCGAACGGTGAAGGGCGATGTCGAGGTCGGACCGAATGCCGTTCTCGCCCTGGCGCGCGAGGGCTACCGCAAGACGGACTTCGATCCGAGCCACGCATTCGAGGTCTTTTCCTATAGAGGCTTCTGGCTCCTCGCCCTCCATTACTGGAGGATGGGCGTGACGGAGATGCATCGTTCCTTCAGCAAGCGGGCTTTCGTCAAGGCCCTCCAACAGCTCATCCCGGAAGTGAGAGTTGAGGACTTCGTCCCGAGTGGCGCCGGTGTTCGCGCTCAAGCGGTTTCCGCCTCCGGGGCGCTGATCGACGACTTCGTCATCCGTCGGATGGGCAATGCCATCAACGTTCTCAACGCTCCCTCCCCCGGAGCCACCGCATCGCTCGCCATCGGCGAAAAGATCGTCCAGATGGCCGCGGAGAATTTCTCGCTCAATGCTTGAAAACCGTTCCAAAAGTTCAAACCGTTCAATTCGTTCAAATCGTTAAACGGCCCGAACGGCTCAAACGGCTGGAACGACTCAAACGAATCGAACGTGTTTCTTCCGGCCCTAGCTGATTCTTGATTTCCTGGCATCCTTTGCATAGCTTGATCGAAATCGCCGCGGAGGTGGACTTTCCATGATCATCGAATACAAGGGGCACCGGCCGAAGATTTCCCCGAAAGCTTTTATCGCACCGACGGCCGTCCTCATAGGCAAAGTCACCATTGAAGATGACGCGAGCATCTGGTTTGGAGCCGTTCTTCGCTCCGACCAAAATGAGAACCCTATCCTCGTGGGGGCTCGTACGAGCATCCAGGATACCTGCGTGATCCATTCGGGAGAAGCGCCCGTGATCCTTGAAGAAGACGTTACCATCGGACACGGAGCGATTATGGAAGGGTGTGTCGTGCGCCGCGGCGCGATTATCGGCATTAACGTCACGCTACTAGAGAATACGGAGATCGGAGAAGAATCGCTGATTGGGGCGGGAAGCGTGGTCGTTCCCCACACCAAGATCCCGCCGCACGTCCTGGCCGCCGGAAGTCCGGCGAAGGTCAAAAAAGAGCTCAGCGGCGACGCGCTCAACTGGATCCGCATGGGCGCC
>JACPFH010000256.1 GCA_016183075.1 Deltaproteobacteria bacterium
TAAAGTAAACACGGGCCTTGCCAGTGGCCTTGCGAGCGAGGGCAGTCATGAAGCGATGGATGCGGTCTTGGTCGGCTAGGCGACGCATTCGAGGGCCCGTTCGAAGCTGACCAGAAGGCGGATAAGAGCATTGTACCGGGAGTGAGCAGAGTCGGAGTTAGAACTCGCAAGGAGACGGTAAAGCCGATGCTCGGGCGGGCTCTCCGTGCTGGCCGACACGTCCAATCCGAGCCTTCGCAAACGCGGCGCACCGATCAAAACCAAAAGCGTCGCTTCGGACTCGCGCCTTGCGCCCAAGTCCGAAAGCCCCTTTTGAATCAGCTCACCGCCTGGCAGGCTACTAAAATCGATGGGCTCCATCTAGTTGTTTTGGTACCACTCCGGAGACGAGGTTGCAAGGAGTGACGGCACCAATAATGCCTCGCCGGTAGTGACCAGTAGACGAGAAAAAAAGAGCTTCGGGTCATTCTGACCGAAACCGATCAGCTCTTCCTCAACGAGCGGCCGGTGAATCTAAACGGTCTAGCCGATCACCTCAGAAAGCGGCGGGAACAGACCGCGAAACCCAGATCTTGATCCAGGCGGACCAGCGGGTTCCCCATGGCAGGGTTGTCGAAGTCATGGACCTCGCCCGCAGCGCCGGCCTCACCCGCCTCGCCATCGTCACCCAGCCAAAAGGCGGCCGTGCCGAACCATTAAAAAAATAGCGCTTAGCCCCTGGGCTCGAACTCTCGCCCCTGGAAAAACCTCAAAAGCTTGATTTGAATCTCCGGTGAGATGTCGCCGACTTCATCCAAGAAGTGGCGGCATTATTCTCCCATCTGTCCGCCTGGAGCAGATTTGACTTCTGCAAGACATTGCATTACGTTGCAATGCAAAGGAGATGGCTATATGGAACGCCAGTTAACTATGCGGTTACCGGCGGATTTAGCTGCTAAGTTGGACCGATCAGCTAGACGCCTGAAGCGAAAGCGCTCGGAAGTAGTACGTGAAGCGCTGGAACAATATCTGGATACCCAACCAGAGGTAAGACCCATCGAGCGCGTGCGCGATCTGCTCGGCCGTGTCGAAAGCGGTATTCCCGATCTGGGTCAGCGACACCGCGATTACCTAATCCGCCGTTTGCGCCTTGGCCGCTGAACTTTTGCTGGATACCGGGGCCTTTGTTGCCCTCGTTGACCGAAGCGAGGCGGCCCATGACAACTGCGTGGCGGCGTTGGACAATTGGACCGGGGCGATCGTGACGACCGAAGCGGTTCTGACCGAGACGCTCTATTTGGTTGGACCAGAGTGGACGGCACAGAGAGTTTGCCTTGAGTTTATCCTGAGGGGGGCTTTTCAACTGGTTCCGTCGTCTCACGCGAGCCTTCGACGAGCCGCGGCCCTCATGGAAAAGTACCGCAATGTGCCCATGGATTTCGCCGATGCCACCTTGGTCGCGCTGGCGGAAGAGTTAGAGACCGAGTGGGTATTCACCTTGGACCGCCGCGGATTTTCCACATACCGACTCGGCCGGAGAAAAGCCTTTCAGATGATTCCTTGACCTACCGAGGTCATTCTGACCGAAACCGATCAGCTCTTCCTCAACGAGCGGCCGGTGAATCTAAAGGGTCTAGCCGATCACTTCACGAAAGCCGCCCGGACAGACCGCGAAACCCAGATCTTGATCCAGGCGGACCAGCGGGTGGCTCACGGCAAAGTGGTCCAGGTCATGGACCTCGCCCGCAGCGCCGGCCTTGCCCGCCTCGCCATCGTCACCCAGCCGAAGAGCAAAAGAGACGGGTAGCACGGAGGACCGCCCGTGTCTATTCGTGTCGGCTACTCTGGAAACGGGCGACAGCCTCCTCCACGGCTTGCTTAAAGGCCGGGGGATCAATTGCAGGGTAGCGGTACAGTTGCGGCGCAATCTCTTCAAAGAGCTTCGTTGTCTGTTCCGGCTTGACAAGGCCACGGCGAAACATTTCCCGAACGTCCGTGACATCGAGGGAATGACCACGCTCAATCTTAGCGAGGGCTTGCGCATACAGATCATAGTGGAAAAAACTCAACTGCCCTTCCTGCGCGATAAACAGACTCCGCTCTTGCCAATCTGGCAGCTCGGGGATGAAGTGAGCTGGAGAGGCGAGTTCCACGTTGATCTGCAGATCTTCTTTTAGCTCTGGTAGCGCCCGCAAAAGGGCGTCTGCTTCGGGAACGATAAGGATGTCAACGTCAATCGTGCTGTCACGCCATCCCAGTAGGACTGCCG
This sequence comes from Deltaproteobacteria bacterium, assembly GCA_016183075.1. Classification (GTDB taxonomy): domain Bacteria; phylum Desulfobacterota; class Binatia; order UBA9968; family UBA9968; genus 2-12-FULL-57-22. The sequence goes on from JACPFH010000256.1 coordinate 2,249, forward strand.
TCGCGCCACCGGTAAAGTAAACACGGGCATTGCCAGTGGCGTTGCGAGCGAGGGAAGTCATGAAGCGATGGATGCGGTCTTGGTCGGCTAGACGACGCATTCGAGAGCCCGTTCGAAGCTAACTAGAAGCCGGATAAGAGCATTGTACCGCGAGTGAGCAGAGTCAGGGTTAGAAGTCGCAAGGAGACGGTAAAGCCGATGCTCGGGCGGGTTCTCCGTGCTGGCCGACACGTCCAATCCGAGCCTTCGCAAACGCGGCGCACCGATCAAAACCAAAAGCGTCGCTTCGGACTCGCGCCCTGCGCCCAAATCCGAAAGCCCCTTCTGAATCAGCTCACCGCCCGGCAGGCTGGTGAAATCGATGGGCTTCATCTAGTTGTTTTGGTACCACTCCGGAGGCGAGGTTGCAAGGACTGACGACACCAATCGCCGGTAGCGACCACAGCTTTTTCTCAATGAGCGACCGGTAAATCTAAAGCTTCTAGCCGATCACTTCAGAAAGCGGCGGGAACAGACCACGAAACCCAGATCTTGATCCAGGCCGACCAGCGGGTGGCGCACGGCAGGGTTGTCGAAGTCATGGATTTGGCCCGCACCGCCGGCCTTGCCCGCCTCGCCATCGTTACGCAACCCAAGCCAGTCAAAGAGCGGTGAGCGTTTCTTCTGAGAGAAGAACCTAGGGCACGACCTTGACCGTATCCCTGCCTTTTATCGCAGCCCCGGCGGAAGTCTGGCCCTCTCAAACCGCCATCATCACTGATTCACTCAATTGCAAGGCCTCAGTGCTCACATGAACAACCAAAACCAGGAGGCCATCTCCATTCGCATCGCTAGAAATTCACTTCCGAAAACCGTCTGCACCAAGAATCCGAGCGCCGCTATCTTAACGATGCTTCGCATATGTGAGATTCTCCACCCCCTCGTGTTTTCACCTGCGTGAAGCCTACCCGCACGGCCCTAGCGTATCGCCGTGCGCTAGATGGCCCTTCACGGCGCTGCCTGAAACCCTAAGCACTTGCTCCGCCGGGGTGCCGGGCCGGTGGCAGATCATCGGCTCGTCCAGCTTGTAGATGCGGACCGCGTTCTCACGGCCGACCTTCCTGACGAGATCGGGAGAGAATTGACGGAGCTTGTCCATGAAGCGCGTGCCAGCCCCGAGCAGCTGCTCGAGGATCTCGGCGAACTCCTCGTCACTCAGTTCCTTCGGGTTGAAATTCGAGTAAAACGAGTCCAGCCCGACAATGAAACGATCCGGAAAAGCGCTTATGAGCTCCAGCCACTCAGCTTCGATTTGGATATTCCCATGTTCATCCTTATTCATCAGCGGATTGCAATTCCCTGCACTCCGGATAGGAATGGGCCTGAGCTGGATGTAGAGGTTTGGGTGGTTCTCAAGGAGTTGGCGCGTGAGAGCGGCGGTCCGATCCCCCGTGTTATCCCACCCGGCGTGGACCCAGAGAATGCGCGCCCGCCGGTTGTGCCGGAGCAGGCGTTCGAAAGCCGTGATGTTCTCGGGGAAGACGGCAGGGTTCGCGAACTGTTGGTTTTCGTCCGCGGCAGAGCATTCGAAGGGTAGATCGGCGAACGCGGTGTCGGAAGCGAGCGCCTCCATGTGCAGGTCGATGGGAACATCATGACCTGCCGCGAGGTCGGCCAGGAGCAGGAAGAGCGGATGGTCGGGTGGCGCTGAGATGTAGGGATGCCCGCTGTGGAGCGAGAAGTGCTCGGCCGCCATCTCGCCAAATCCGACCGCGCCATCGCGGAGGAGTTGCTTCGCGGCCCTCACGAAGTCGGGAAGCGTTTCCTGGAGGGTCGCAAGGCCAGTGACGACCTTCTGGATCATCACGTTGAGGCTCTCCCCACCACGCAGAAAGGCGAACCGGTCGGGATACCGTTTGACGAGCTCTGCCAGGTGCTCGTAGCCGCAGGGGATGTTATCCGGCGAATGCGGGGGCGGCATGAACAGGGTTTTCTGGATCCCGAAGGTGTCCATCCTCGCCAGGACGTCAGTCTGCACTTTGGTGTCGTAGGCGTCGTCGTACACGCAGGTCGGCGTGTGCGGAGCATGGTTGTGGGAGTCGATGTACTCGACTTCAGCCCCGGCAGCGTCTCTAACCGGAGCCCAGAACTGCATTCCCACAATCACGCTCAAAGCGATCAAAGCCATCCATTTCACTTGCAATCTTTGCATTTTCATACGCCCTCCTGTTCGTTAGATCTGGATCCGCGCAAGCCCAACAACCTTCTTGAAAGACTGTCTCCCATAAAG
>JACPFH010000285.1:0-1745 GCA_016183075.1 Deltaproteobacteria bacterium
ATTTCTTTTCACGGCCATGACTCTTTCATCGCAATTATTACCACAGGACCAACCATCTTCCAACTTTCCCGCCGCACCGCCCTGGTAGAGAGTTTGCTTATTTGAAGTTGTTGGTTTTAAGTCGATCCGGAAACGAAGAATTCAAAACTCACAAATAAAAGCTGTGTTGTTGTTTTTCGGCCCCCGATAAAATAACATTGCCGCGATGGTCACCGTCACGTTACGCCGATTGACCAAACGGTTCGGAGCCGTGGTCGCGGTGGATCAGGCCGACCTGCACGTCTACGACGGCGAGTTCCTGGTCATCGTCGGCGAAAGCGGCTGCGGCAAGACTACAACACTCAGGCTCATCGCCGGTCTCGAAACACCCGACAGCGGAACGATCTTCATCGGCGGTGCTCCGGTCAACGACATTCCCCCCGGCCGCAGAGGCGTGCAGATGATTTTTCAAAGCTACGCGCTATGGCCGCACATGAAGATCTTCGACCCCGAACGCTACACCAACATGAGCCTGCCGCTCAAGATCCGCAAGTGGTCGGAAAGCAGAATTCGCGAATTCATGCGGCCGCTGACCGCAAAACTGGGAATCGACGAGAAGTTATTTCAACGCAAGCCGCCGCAGCTCTCGGGCGGCGAGCAGCAACGCGTCGCGCTGGGCCGGGCGATGACGACCTTGCCGCGCGTGCTGCTAATGGATGAGCCGCTAAGCAACATCGATGCCCCCAATCGGCTTAAAATGCGCACCGAGATCCTGCAGTTTCACCGCGAGCATCGCCTGACTACCTTGTACGTAACGCACAATATCTGGGACGCGCTCACTCTCGGCGATCGCATCGCCGTGATGAGGGCCGGGAAGTTCGAGCAGGTAGACGCGGCGGAAAGGGTTTGCCCGCGACCGAGGGGGCGACCGAAGGGAGCGCGAGCGAGGCTGCGGACGAAGTAACACATAGGCTAGTGGAGGCCCTGACCATTTTGAACTGTTTGAACGTTTGGAACGTTTTGAACGCGGAAAGGGTTCAAGCCGTTCAAGTCGTTCAAATCGTTCAACCGGTCGGCATGAACGAACCGGCTGCGGCCCGGAGACGCGGCGCCCGATAGGCTTTCGAGGAAATCTGATAAGCCATGAAGAAGCTGTCTGTGGTTTTGTTCATTGCTCTCTGCCTCGTCGCTATTGCGAGCGCCGGCGCCTGGTCGGCGTGTAGAGACCTGGATGTAGCCCGCGGTTTTTCGCGCCTCGCCTACGCGGCCGAACCCGACGCTACCATTCAGTATTTCGGCCATAATTTTTTCCAGATCACGACGAGTAAAGGAACCAGGATCGTCACGGACCCGCTGGCTCCGGGAATGTACCCTACCCCTGATGTCTCGCCCCATGTCGTCACGGTCGGCCGGGAACATCCCAACCACAACTACGTTGAGCTGGCGCGGGGCAATCCGATCGTTCTGCGCGGCCTGGCTCGCTACGGCGCCGAGTGGAACCGGGTGAACACCACGGTAAGGGATGTTTTCATCTACAATATTCCGGTCTACCAAAATGGGCTGCAAGGAGCGCTCAAAGGTGCAGCCTTTGTCTTCGACCTTGGGACTCTTTGTATCATACACCTGGGCGACTTGAGCCACACGCTGACACCCGAGCAGCTCAAGCAGGTCGGCAAAGTCGATGTTGCCCTGATCCCGATCGGAGGGACCTTTACCATGCCGCCGCAGACCGCTCGCGAGGTACTTCAACAGATCAAACCCAAGAT
>JACPFH010000285.1:1787-4322 GCA_016183075.1 Deltaproteobacteria bacterium
GGTAGCCGCGGGTCGGTTCGGTCTGTTTCGTCTATCTCGTCTCTTCCGTCAACTCGTTGCCGCCCGTTACCATCCGTTACCGTAACGCCTGGGAACGCTTCGTAACGCATCGTGCGTAAGCGACTAAAGAGACCAAATAACCGGACAGACTAAATAAACCACCTTGGCCCTCGATGCCCCTACAGCATTTCGATAATCATCGGCTGCCTGCGGCTGAAGGCGTAAAGCGAGGCCGGGCGATGCGTGCCGCGACGCTTCGACCGCAGTTGTTTCAGCAGCCCGAGTGCGAGGATCTTCTTGCGGAAGTTGCGCCGGTCGAGGGAACGGTGCAGGATCGTCTCATAAACCTCTTGAAGCTCGCCCAAGGTAAACTCTGCGGGGAGCAGGCTATACACGATGTTGGTGTATTGCAGCTTGGAACGAATCCTCTTAAGGGCCAACCGGCCCACCTGATCGTGGTCATAGGCGAGCCCGGGAAGACGATCGGCCCGGCGCCATTGGATACCCGCATACTTCGACGCCGGGTTAAGCCGGATGCCATGAGGAGAAACCAGGGCAAGGTACGAGACGGAAACCACACGGGTGGCTGGATCTCGCTCGGGCTTGCCGAAGGTATAGAGCTGCTCCAAGTAGCCGTTTCCAATTCCCGTCCGCTCATAGACCTCGCGTTGGGCTGCCTGGTCGAGAGACTCCTCGGCGCCGACGAGCCCACCGGGAAAAGCCCACTCCCCGGCAAAGGGGCCCTCCTTGACTCGGACCAGAAGACATTGGAGGGCGCGCCGATCCAAGGTATAGATCACCACATCCACCGCTACTCTTGGGTGCCCTTGGGTATCCGAAAAGCGGCGCAGCGAGTCTCCTTGCCTCATTGCCAACTCGTTTGTCAGCCTGCCCGCGGCGGGATTCTTATATCTTGAAGGCCTCCAGCGTGCTGGGCGCAAAGAGCTTTTCGAGATCCAGCTTTTGCTTGATCAAGCCTTGCTCCAGCAGATAGGAATGAAGGGTTTCCAGCTCATGCCGGTTAGCTGCGAAGCCGTACGGCCAGTAGTCCGGGCCCATAAGCTCCGTCGTCTCCTCGTATTCGGCCGCTTCCCAGGGAAGGCTGCGGCGCAGCACGTTGGTGTCATAGATCTCTTGGAAGCAACGATCCTTCGCCTCTGAGAAGGCCTTGAACAGGCTTTGCGCGACCCACGGGTGCTTCTCGTGGAGGTCCATGCGCATCGCGATCCCGTGCATGACGGGAAAAATTCTCGTGCGGCGAAAATAGTCCATCTCCACCCGCTTGAAATCCGGGAAGAGCCGGCGAACGCGCGGTGAGCCACGCCGGAAGCAGGACGGCATGCGGGGGGACATCAAAACGTCGATCTCGCCGCTCTCGATCATCTCGTTCAGCGTCCGGTTGTGCGCGATGACTTCCAGGCGAATGCCCGGCGGCAGATCGAAATCGACTCGATCCTTGCGTCCCGGCTCCTCCTCTCCGCCTTGAAACCACACGATCTCCTGCGGCAAGACCCCGTACTCGTGCTGCAAGAGACCCCTTAGCCAGACCGCGGCCGTCATCGTGTACTCGGGGACCCCGACCCGCTTTCCCTTCAGGTCTTCCGCTTTTGTGATCCCGGAAGCGGTATTGATGAAGATGCAGCGGTGGCGGAAGGTGCGCGAGGGGAAAACCGGAATGGCAATAAACGGACGGTGTCCGCGCGCGGCCGCCACCAAAAAGGCCCCCAGGGAAAGCTCGGCCACGTCGAATTCCTGGTAGCGGAGCATTCGCCAGAAGATTTCTTCGACAGGCAGGGCGAGATAATTGATTTCGATCCCGTCGGGTTTCACCGACCCGTCGCGCAGAGCGCGAGTGCGGTCGTAGTCTTCGCACGCCAACGTCAACTTGATATCAGCCATGATTCTCACTTTCAGAAGGCCGTAGTTTTTGCCTATTGCTTATTGCCTGAAGGACGACCGCCGACCGTGGACCGGGGACCGCCGTCATCGGTCTGCCGTCGTCCGTCGATTCCCCGCCTATTGCCGTTTGCCTATTGCCTATTGCCTAATTGTTTCTTCCACCAGTTTGACAAGCTCGCGCACCCCGTTGACCAGGCCGCTGCGTCCCTGCTTGGCCAGAAGGTCCGCCAGAAAGGCGCTCCCCAGAGCCAGACCGATGACCCCAATCTGTATGTATTCTTTCACGTTGCTGCGGCCCACCCCGCCCGATACCATGAAGCGCGTCTTTGGCAGAGGGGCCGTGACTTGCCTTACGAAGGGCGGCCCGCCGAGGCAATCGGCGGGGAAAATTTTCACCATGTCGGCTTGTGCCCGAATCGCCGCAAGGATCTCCGTAGGTGTCGCCGCACCGCTGACCACCGTCACGCCGGCCTCGCGGCAGATCGGGATGAGATCGAGCTCCAGTGTCGGCGAAACCACAAACCGGGCGCCGTTTGTGATCGCCTGCTCGGCTTCCTCCTTGGTCAGGACGGTCCCTGCTCCGACGCAGAATCCTTCTTCCTGCGCCAGTTCTTTCACAAGCCCCAGGGCTCCGGG
>JACPFH010000058.1 GCA_016183075.1 Deltaproteobacteria bacterium
ACCCAGGAAAGCCCCTCCTGAAGCGAAGGCATGACGACGACGTCGAATCCTTCCATAACTTCCTTGACCGGAGAGACCCAGCCGCAAAACTTGACTGCTTCTCCTACCCCCAAACGAACCGCAAGCTCGGACAAGCGGCCTCTCAAAGGCCCATCGCCGACGATGCAGAGCCAAGTATCCGGCCGGGCGCTGACGATAGCAGGAATCGCCATCAAAAGATACTCAAGCCCCTTACCTTCCACCAACGTCGACACGACCCCGACAACGGGCGCATCACGTTTAAGGGCCGTTTTACCGTTGACCGCGGTTGAGAAATCGGAGCCTTCCAGCCCAAGATGAACCACCCGGACCTTTACGGGATCAACGCCAAACTGATCCTTCAGCTCTCGACCTACGAAGTGGGAGATAGCGATCACCGCGTCGAGCCAGTTACGGATGAAGCGGTATCCCAGCCTGTACACCAGCATCTTGGCCGTGGTCGTTGTCAATCGCGAAAAAAGCACCCCTTCTGCGGAAGAGACGACCACCGGAATTCTCGCCAATTTAGCCGCGATCGTCCCCAGGATATCGCTCTGGATCAAGATCGTATGGACAATGTGGGGGCGCTCACGCCTGAGCAACCGATATAACTTGACCAAACCCGGCAGAAATAGCTGGTCTGGTCTTCGAAGTTCCGGCATATAAACGACGCGGAGCCGCTCATTCGTGCCGAACAGCGATGCGATGCGACCCTCTCCAGGGAGCCCATGCACCAGAACGACGTCAAACTCGGACTTGGCAAGATTCCTGGCCCACTTTGCAAGGTGCGTAGCGGTGCCAGCTGTCCCGTTAAACAAGGTACACACCCACATCACCTTAATCGAGCCGGAGGCTCCCATGGTCGAGTCAATGCCCACACCTGCTTCTAGGCCGTCCAGGCGCGCGCCATACGGGCAGCATGCCTGGCCAAAGTCCGGGAGAGCACGCGAATGCTTTGGCTTCTATAGGGGACGCGGTATTGCCCCGGGGAGCTTCCGAAAGCCAGATGATGATACAGGGCCCGAACATGACCTCTGCGCAGCAAGACAACGGCTCGTCGAGCGAGACAGTCTGACAACGTCGAGCGCGCAAGGCGATCATCGGCTATGAGCCGGCGGATCTCAGGGCGAAGATTGTTAAAGATGCTTGAGTATAATCCGAGCGCGTCGTGAAACTCCTCCTCGCTCAGCGACATGCCTCCGGTGGCGAATACATCGACGAGCCCTCGGGCCTGCTCCACTTCGACGGTCAAATTCGTCAGCGCGACGATATTGGCAAGCATGATCCTAATCAGCTCCTCCGGCAGCGTGGTTCGGCTCCGGCTTCGCCCGTAAGATCGGGGGTCGGCCCGGTAGGCCACTAACGGATCAGGCAGGTTGCGAATCCGCTTTCGCAGCCGGAGCATACGCGACCACAGGTCGTAATCCTGCGCGGTGAGATACGACTCGTTATAATAGCCCAGTTCCGCCATGGCGTCCGCGCGTATCACCGCACTTACGTGGATCATCACCGTTTCGGAGAAAATCTTGGTATAGATCTCCGTATCGTTGAGACAGGGAGTGACTGGTTCCACCTCTCTTCCATCGCAGTCCCATACGACGCCTCCAGTGCCAAGGGCCGCAACCTCATGGTTCCGCCTCATATACTCCCACTGGCGGGCAAGCCGTTCCGGAAACGAATAGTCGTCCGCGTCCATACGCGCAATGAGCTCCCCCCGGGCCAGCCGGCATCCCACATTCAGAGAGCGCGTCTGCCCGAGATTGGCGGCGTTCCGCACGGCGAGCAGGCGCGGATCCCGGTAGGACCGCAGAATCTCCTCGGTGCCGTCATGGCTAAAATCATCGACAACGATGAATTCGAAATCCCGGAGGGTCTGGGCCAGAATGCTATCCACCGCCTGCCGTAAGGTACGTTGGCCGTTATAAACCGCCATCACCACAGAGAGCTTCGGTTTCATAAGCGAACGTCGCCGCGAGGTTCCGGCGAGGAGCAGGCGGCCATGAACCGTAGCTGCTGGACCGCTCCCGCCTGGTCCCGCCCCATCGTGAGACTCC
>JACPFH010000248.1 GCA_016183075.1 Deltaproteobacteria bacterium
CGACGAAGCCGACGGCGTACAAAAAAGCTATGACGGAGATCGCGTAAGCACCTAGCCCATAAATGACTGCAATGGTTTTTCCCATTGCAATAGCCCTGCAACCGATTATCTGCCCATCACTGGTCTTTCAGAGAGGGGCTCAGCGGCGCGCCCGATACCAGTCCCAGAAGCCGCTGGGGCGGGTGGCGATACCGTGGATGTCAGCATCCTCGCCCTCCACGCGCACCTTGGCAACCACCTGCCACGTCTGCGTGTCCAGCACGGCGAAGCCGGGCTCCTTCCCCGTGAGGGCGTGTGGGTCGCCCGTGATAGCCTTGCCGCGCAGGCTGATGAAGGCGTAGCGCCCGCTCGGGCTCAGGTCGAAGAGGTCCGGGCGGCTGCCTACAGGGACGGTGCGCACACGATCGAGGGTGGTGGCGTCCAGCACGTCGACGGCGTCCGCCTGGCGCACGGCCAGCAAAATATATTTGCCGTCCGGCGTGGGCATGAATCCATGGCCATCGGGCCCGCTGGGGCGGATGCGCTTCACGATCTGCCCGGTCTTGGCGTCCGCTACGGTGAACTGCGTGGGAGAGCTGCTGTATAGCCAGCGCTCATCGTGGCTGGGGACCACCGCACAGCCATCCCGCCCGATCGGCTGGATTACCTGACGTACCTTACCGGCCCGAGCGTCCACGACGGTGACAGTGCCGGCCTGGTCCAAGGGGGCTTTGGCCGGGCCGCCCGTGACCACCCAGAAGGTTCTATCGTCCCGGGACCAGAAGGCGCAGGAAGGCCGTGGGTCGGTGGCAATGGTCCGCCCGCGGGTATAGTTATCGCCCTGGGCCACTACCTCCACAATATTGTTGTCCCCAAGGTTGGCCACCCAGATCCGGTCGCCCGCCCAGGAGGGAGTGGCCGCGTGAGATCCCTTCCCCGTGGGGACTCTAGCGATCACGGCGCGTCGCTCGGTGTCCACCACGTGCATGCCGGCGGCCCGTACCCCCGCCACATACGCCCGCTTGTAGCCGGGGCCGAAGAGCAGGATGTGGGGCGCCACGGTGGGCTCGCGGCCCGCGGGCGCCAGGGCTATCTCGCCCGACTTGGTGACCCGCACCGTCCCGTCCCCCTCGGTCACGGCATAAATGAGGATCTTGTCGTGCCCCTGGTCCGGTATCCACACTTCATACGCCGTGGGCGCGGCAGGTCCGTAGCCGCCCATGCCTGCGCAGGAAGCGACGGCGGCCGCGGCGGCTACTGCAACACCTAGCATCCATACGTTCTTCCACATGGTCTCCTCCTTTCCCTCAGGTGGCCAGGGCAGAGGAACTCGCCCCGGCCTCACGGAACAGCCATTTAGATGAACATGGACACCTTTGCGTCTGCGGCGTAATCAAGGAAGGCCGCAGCACCAGCGCACTTCGCCCCATCGACCAGCTCGTCTTGGCTGATGCCCATCAGCCCCATGGTGGTCGCTCAGGCGAATAGCAAAACGTTGAACTCCTTCGCTACCTCAAGGAGCTCAGGAATGGTAGGGAGCTTGGCCCGGGCGATCCACTGTTTCATCATGGCGGTTGCGACGGCCGTCATCCCGGGCAGCGCTCCCACGAGGTTCGGCACCTTGAGCCACGGTAGAGCCTGTATGGGAGGCGGCATGGCCGGGTTGCCGACCGGGCCTATCTTGAGCTTGCCCATGCGCTCCCGGTGTAGGATATCCAACCCATAAAAGGTAAAGAAGACTCCTACCTCCCACCCCAAGCTGCCGGCGGTAGTAGCCAGAATCAGCGGCGGGTAAGCCATGTCCAGGGTTCCTTTGGAAGCGACCAGCGCGATCCGACGAGGCCCCTCCTGCAGGCCAGCCCGATCGGCAAGCTCCTTGAAGCGCCGGGCTACGGCCTCGTCCACCTGCTGGTCAATGTACCGCTTCAGTTCCGGGTCCATCACTCACCGCTAATGGACACGGGGACAGGCTCAGCCCGAGGCTGATCCGCCTTCGGCGGAACCGCCAGTCGCGGAGCCGGTCCCCTGACCATCACTCACCGCTAATGTACGCGCCGGGTCATTTCTTGCGGCGCACGTAAAAGATAAAAACACCGTTGGCCTCGCGACGGGCCACCATTTCGTTTCCGGTCTGTTTTGTCCAGGCGGGGATGTCGGCCACCGATCCCGGGTCCGTCGCGCGCAACTCCAGGACCTGGCCAATTTGGACGGTCTTAATTGCCTTGGCCACTTTGATCACCGGCCCGGGGCACAATTCGCCTTCGCAGTTCACGACCAAATCCGCCTTAACTCCCTCCATGGAACCCTCCGGGAAAAGAGATCGTCTTTGACCGGTCGTATAGCCAGTTGATCTAAATGCCTCCTATCTTAATTAGGGGTACATGTCCAGCCCCACCCCCGGGCCGCGGTCAGATTGACATGACCGATAATTATCGGTTACTCTCCGCTCCAAAAATACCGACGCGGGTGGGCCCGGCCTTGCGGTGGCAGCCGTGGCTCAAATTATCTGCTGCCCCAGTCCTACACCATGAACACAGCAAGCAAATCTCTCGATGGAAAGGTAGTGATGATCACAGGCGGCGGTGGTGGCATGGGAAGCTGCATGGCCCTTGGGCTCATCGGCGCGGGAGCAAGAGTCGCCGCCATCGACCTGAATCGAGATCGGCTGGAAAAGCTCGCCGAAAAAGCGAGTCAACTCGGGGGCGAGGGTTGCCTCCTTTCTCTTCTTGCCGATATCACCCGGGTGGAGGAATGTGAAAAGGTCATCGCAGAAGCGATGACGAAATTCGGAAAGATTCATGCCTTGGCCAACAACGCCGGCATCGGAATGCAGACCATCCGGGCCAACTACATGAATGAACCGGTGCGTTTCTGGGAAGTAGACCCTGAGCGGTGGCAGAGAATCATGGATGTAAATTGGAAAGGGGCGTTTCTCATGGCGCGCTCAGTCGCGCCCCATTTGATCCGGCAAGGCTCGGGCCGGATCATCAACGTGACCACGAGCCTCGACACGATGTATCGGACTTGCTATACGCCTTACGGCATGTCCAAAGCAGCGCTGGAAGCGGCAACCGCTAGCTGGGCCAAAGATTTGGAAAACACCGGTGTCACCGTCAACGTGCTCGTCCCCGGCGGGCCCACCAATACCACGTTTATACCGGAAGCCGCCCCCCTTGACCGAAAGTCGTTAATCCAACCACAAGTTATGGTCGCACCGATTTGCTGGCTCGTCTCCGATGCATCAGAGGGTTTCACCGGATGCCGGTTTGTCGCCAGTTTATGGGACACGAAAGTCGCTCCAGACGAAGCTGCGAAAAAGGCATCTTCACAGGCAGCCTGGCAGCAAGTGACGTCCAAGGCTGTATGGCCCGGCGCTCGCTGACCTTCCCAGTCCGAGCCTGTCGCCAGCACCGCTCAGAGGCGCAATTTCTGTCTGAGGAGCTTTAAATTGCAGATGTCTTCTTTGTTGTACTCCAGCAGCGTCGTCAGAGATTTCTGATCACCGAAATACTTGTACCGAAACCACAACTCCACGGCTACTCGCCCGTCGATCCCCACCGACGCCCGGCAGATGCCGAGCTTTCGTTCCACCTCTTTGAGCCCGCCGTAGAGGTTACGTCTCCAGCAGTCGAACATGAGATCCCGATGCCGCAAGGAGCGTCCGAGGTCGACGCCCAATTTTGCCCTGATAAACGGAAGATCGAACCTTTCCCCGTTGTACGTGTAAAGGGTCTCGACGTTGGTCATCGCCTGGAGCAAATTCGCCGAGGAGATGTCGTTCTCGACCAATTGAATAACTTGCATCCTCGGTCCCGCATCCAGGCACAACCCGACGACAGTCAACTCACCATCGGAAGGGCTCAACCCCGTCGTCTCGATATCGAGGTAACATTCCATTTCAGGAAACCGATTGGTCGCCGTGAGCTCGCGACGATTCTAACGACGCCCTCAGGATAGCGCAAGGCAAATTTATCCTATTGCCAAGATAGGTATTGACAATTCCTCGGCCTATGGGTTTAAACTCCGTCTGCGATGAACGATCCCGAGCCATATTGGCGGCAAGACTTCAGGGAAAGGAGAAAAGGGTATGATGATTAAGGGATCTGCCTTGGTCCTGATCGGCTTGGTCCTCATAGTGGGCGAAAGGTTCGACGCGATGGCGCAGGAATTCTACAAGGGAAAGACCATCACGATCATTACTCCGTTCAGCGCGGGAGGCACCTACGACAGCCTGTCCCGACTCGCCGCCCAGTTTTTGCCTAAGTACATTGCGGGGGAGCCGACCATTATTGTGCAAAATAGAACCGGAGGCGGCGGAATGATAGGCACCCGCGCAGCCTACAAGGCCAGTCCGGATGGTCTCACTCTGCTGCATATACCATCGACTTTCCTCTTTCAGTCATTGCTCGGTCATGTCACCGACATTGATTTCACGAAGTGGGGTTGGCTGGGAAGCGTCGGCGGCGCCCACTACGTGTTTTTCATCCGCTCCGCCCTCCCACAACGGTCGATCGCCGACTTGCGCAGCGCCCGCCAACCCCTAAAGATCGGCGTGCTCGGGCCGGGGAGTTCCATCACCGAGACCGCCAAGATGATCAAGGAATTTGGAAAATTCAATGTCCGGCTCGTCCCCGGATACAAAGGATACGCTGATATTGCGCTGGCTATGCGGCAGGGCGAGGTGGATGGCGTTGCAACCGCAGCCGAGACGCTACAGGCAAACGCCCTGACCAAATCCATGCTGGAGGATAATTTTATCGTTCTCTTGCTGAGCTTCGGCGGCGCCAAGCCGCCCCCAAAATTCGCGCCGGCGATCGCGAAGCTTCCGAATCTTCGTGACCAGATCGCTGATGAAACCGAGCGGCGAGCTTTCGATGTCTATATGGGGACCTTTAACATTACGCGGCCCTTTCTAACCACACCGGGGATACCGCCCGACCGGCTCCAAATCCTACGGAATGCCCTGTGGAAAATGATGCATGACGCCGAGTTTGTTGCGGCGGCCGAAAAACAAGGCTTCGTGTTGCACCCTGTAGGCCATGAAGAGGTTGGTTCGTTGGTTCAAGCCATGTTTAACCCCTAAGGCGGTGAAGGAGAAGTTGGAAGAAATCTTCAAGTGAGGGCCTGCTTCCCTCGACTGGCATGTATTTGCTTTGAAGCCCGAGGGGGACGAGGAGGAAGGCTGCGGACGTCTTTGTCTGCGAGCGAGGGGAGCGTGAGCGAGGCTGCGGACGTCCGATTAGAGACGGTACAGATCATGGCAGGAACCCATCGGCCGCAGCCGAGAGCGCGCTTCCCGAGGGAGCGTGGTCCATCGGCCGCAGCCTGATAACTCGGCCCCCGAGGAGTTTTCGAGGGAATTCGGCCAGATCCGGGCTTTACCGACTTTGAAAGCAACGCGGGGGCGAAGAGCCTCAGCGAGGTTTTCCGTATGATCTTGGATGCGTTGCTACAGGGCTTGGTCGCGACTTTTAGCGGACCCGTTCTTGGCGGCATAGTCCTGGGAGTTTTACTCGGTATTTTTTTTGGTGCGGTTCCGGGCCTCACGGCTACGTTGGGTATTGCCCTCTTGCTCCCGTTTATCTACGGTCTCGCTCCGGCGACAGCCTTCGCGATCATGCTGTCTCTGGTCTCCACCGTCCATACTTCCAACACGTTCCCGGCTTTTTTCTTCAACGTTCCCGGAAGCCCCAGCGCTTCGGCGACGATCTTGGATGGGTATCCCATGGCAAAAAAGGGCGAAGCAGCCGAAGGACTGACGGCCTCTTTCCTCGCCTCAGCCATAGGCGGGGTCGTGGGGGCGGCGGTTCTTTTCCTGTTTCTCCCCCTGCTTCAGCCGTTGGTGCTCATGTTCGCCTCACCCGAGCGGTTCATGCTCGTTGTCGTGGGGCTAGTCATGATCAGCTTTTTGAGCGGGGAACAGCCCACTCGGGGTCTTTTGAGCGCGGCCCTCGGCCTTTGGCTCGGCACGATCGGCTTTGACCCGCAACTGGGCATTCCACGCTACACGCTTGGCCAGGATTATCTCCTCGAGGGATTGTCGCTTGTCCCTCTAGTGATGGGGTTATTTGCGTTACCGGAAGTGGTCGACCTTGCGCTTAGAGGACAGATTGCCGAAAAGACCGCCATGCATGTGAGTGCGGGCTTCGTGACGGGAGCCAAGGAAACATTTCGCCATTGGCTCCTGGTCCTCCAGAGCAGCGTGATCGGGGTCATCGTCGGGGCGATCCCCGGGCTCGGGGGAACGGCCGCCGCCTTCTACGCTTATGGTGCCGCCGTTCGAGG
>JACPFH010000249.1 GCA_016183075.1 Deltaproteobacteria bacterium
ACATCGTGCGGTGCATGCTCGTGAACGGAAGAACCCGCTCCACCGTGAAGCCTTTGAGATATTGGGCAGCGGATTGCTGAGCCAGCTCTTTGGCCTTGTCTCCCGTGACCGGAGCCGCGGTGGTGGCCTCAGCACCCGTGCAACCGTACCCACCGCCCGCTTGCGGACCACCCTGCCCGCCCATCATCCCAGGGCCCATGCCGCCGAACCTGCCTGCGCCGCCACCCATGCGCCACTGCGCCGTGGCCACGCCAGCCAAAGCTACCAGCCCTAGACCCACAACGATCACGCCTAGAAGCTTCTTCATCGTCTCTCCCTCCTTTCCTCAAGATTCTGCTCAATCCTCTTCGCATAGCTCGTGCCAAATCGGCCGCTCGATGGAGGCGGCATGATTTCAGGCACTTGCGTGAGGCGCCACAGCAATTCTCCGACTCGAATTCGGCAAAACCGTCGAAAAGCTCGACCAAGAGGTCGAGGGAGTTGTCAGGTTTTTCTTCCGGCCTTTGCGAAATATGCTGGTACAACTTCGCACGGTTGCAAAACCGGCGGAGGTAGGGGCGGAAAAATAAGCCGGAATCCATGGCATGTGTATTGCTCGGCTCGTCCTGCGCGAGCGCCGATCCTGTTTGCTTTAGGCGCTCGATTGAAAGTAAGAAAGTTAGGCACGAAAGATCCTGTTCACGGGAGGCCTGCAATGCGGTATTGGGCGTTATTCAGTGTATTGTTCCTTTCGTCGACCCTATCGGCGCATGCTCAGGAGGCCAAGCCTCTCGGTTTGAAAGATGCAATCGAGATCGCACTCAAAAACAACCGGCAGATTCTGGCGGCTGAGTGGCAAAGCCGGGCTGCCGAGCGAAGTGTCGGTCAGGCCAAAGGGGCATTTCTCCCCCGCATCGATCTTGTGGAGGGATTTAGCTATACGGACAAGCCAACCATGGTCTTCTCAAGCCTGCTGGATCAAGCAAGCTTCAAGCAACGAAACTTTGCCGTAAGCTCCCTGAACGAGCCGACGCCGCTCACTAACTTGAGCAGCCAGGTTCGCGTGGAGCAGCCGCTCTATACGGGCGGCAAACTCTCTGCCGACCTGCGGCAGGCCGAGGCCGGAGCCCAGGCATCGCAGGAGCAGAGTCGCAGGACGCGTCAGGAGGTGATCTTCCGAGTCACCGAGGCCTATTATCACGCTCGGTTGTCGGAAGGAAATCTGATCGTGGTAGAGAAGGCGTTGGATTCCGCGCGGGCGCATCTGGAGCGCGCGCGCAATCTCTTCGAGAAGGGGCTTGCTATCCGCGCCGACTATCTCCGGACCGAGGTGCTCGTTGGCAGCTTGGAGCGGGAAAAGATCGAAGCGGAAAACCGGGTCCGGGTCGGTCATGCTCGCTTGCGCCACCTCGTGGGGTCGGTGGAGGAGCGATGGACGCTGACCGGGCAGATCGTCGAAGACGGCCTGCCTGTGGAGGAGTTGCCTCTTCTCGTCGCCGAGGCTAAAGAGCTTCGCCCGGATCTCAAGGCCGCCGGACAAGAGGTCGAAAAGACTTCCGCAGCGGTCCGCTCGGCGGCGGCCGGATACCATCCATCGTTGGGGTTCGTGACTCAATTCGAGGGCAATACCCGCAGGTTTACCAGCAGCGGCGAGAACTTCGCCGTTTTCGTGACCGCGCGATGGAACCTGTTCAGCGGGTTTATCACCCAAGAGAAAATCGCTCAGGAAGAAGCCTTTCATCAGCGAGCACGCCTGCTGCGCGACGATTTGCTCCAAGCGATTCATGTGGAAGTGGAGCAGGCTCTCTTGGGGCTCCTGGCGGCTCGCCGCCAGGTGGGGGTGGCCAAGGAGAACGTGGCCCAGGCTGAGGAGAGCCTGCGCATCCTGAAGGATCGCTACGAAGTGGGGCTGGCCAGAAATATCGACGTGCTCGACGCCGAGGTTACGGTTAAAAAGGCGGAGCAGGATCTCCTGCAAGCGCGGGTGAACAGCCGACTGTTTCGCGCCATGCTTAACCTTGCCACGGGTACATTGCAGTGAAGCCGGCAAGACTATTCGTCATTTTTCTCTTTCTTCTCTTTGGATGTTCGAAAGAAAAAGGGCCGGCGCAAGACCAGCGCGAAGCGAAGCCCCTCGGAGAGGTAAAGGCCGAGGTCATCCAACCGATGCCCGTGGAGGATTTTTTCGAGGCCGTAGGCACGGTAGTGTCGAGAAGGACCGTGGGTCTTTCCAGCAAAGCCGTTGGGACGGTTGTGTCTATCTCGGCAAAAGAGGGCGATAGAGTTTCCAAGGGAAAAATTCTCGTGGAGATCGATAGCCGGGACCTGCAGGCTGAACTTCAAGGGGCTGAGGCAGCTTTAGAAGAAATGGAGGGGGCCATTAAGGCGGCCGAATCAGGAGTGGTAGCAGCCAAGGGACAGAGAGACCTGGCGCACGCCACCTTCAAGCGCTATGAGTCCCTGATCGCTAGAGGATCCGTTACTCCCCAAGAGTATGACGAGGTGAGAGCGAAATATACCGTGGCGGAAGCCGAGACTGTCCGGGCAGAGGAAAATCTACGGGCGCTAAAGGCCAAAAGGGAGCAGGCAAAGGCCAAGCTCTCTTACGCCAAGACTCTTCTTAGCTATACGACTATTGTCTCTCCTTTTGATGCGGTTGTGACAGCGAAAATCGCTGAGGCCGGAATGCTCGCAGTTCCGGGAAGCCCTCTGCTCACCGTGGAGGAGGTTGGCTACTACCGGCTTGAGGTGCAGGTGGGGGAGTCCCGGATAGCTCAAGTCCGTCCGGGAAAGACAGTCCCGGTCAGCATTGATGCCATCGAGAAAGAGCTTTCTGGAAACGTGGCAGAGGTTGTGCCCGCTGCGGATCCCAAAAGTCGCACCTTTACCGTCAAGATTGCGCTTCCATCGGATTCTTTGATGCGCTATCAAGAGAGGGTAATCCGTTACCGTCTGGTGAAAACAGGGAAGGAACACGGAGATCGCATTGAGATTCTCTCGGGCCTAAACGCGGGCGAGCGGGTGGTTGTGAAGGGTGTGGAGCGCGTGAGCGAGGGGAATAGACTTCCAAGCTAGTACGGAGCTATGGGGGCAAATCTGGGATTCGCCGGGAAAGTCGCCCGTGCCTTTATCGATTCGAAGCTGACACCGCTCGTCATTATCACCTCCATGTTGCTCGGGGTGGGGTCGGTCCTCTTGCTTCCGCGGGAGGAGGAGCCGCAGATCATCGTCCCGATGATCGATATTTTCGTCCAAATGCCGGGCGCGAGTGCAAACGAGGTGGAACAGCGGGTAACCAAGCCGATGGAGAAGCTCCTGTGGGAGATTCCCGGGGTCGAGTACGTCTATTCGAGTTCAGCGCCCGGCTATGCGCTGGCTATCGTCAGGTTCTATGTAGGTCAGGATGAAGAGCAGAGCATCGTCCGGCTCAACCAAAAAATGTTCGCGAATTTCGATCTCATCCCTCCCGGCGCGAGTCCACCGCTCATCAAGCCGCGCTCCATTGACGATGTCCCCATTCTAGCCATCACGCTGTGGAGCGATCGCTACGATCATTTCACGCTTCGGCGGCTCGCGGCCGAGGTCCACGATCACGTCAAACATGTTCCGGATGTTTCCGAAGTAAAAATCATCGGTGGCCAGAGGCGGCAAATCCGGGTAACGCTCGATGAAGCGAGGATGGCCGCCTTCAGCGTTGCTCCGGCGACTATCGTCCCGATACTGGAGCAGGCGAACCGTCAACTACAGGCCGGCAGTTTTTCCACAGGCAACCGGGAGTTCCCGGTGGAAACCGGGGCTTTTCTTCAAAGCGCGGAAGAGGCCGGTGGGGTGGTTATCGCGGTTTTTCAAAACCGGCCGGTCTATTTGCGCGATGTGGCTCACATTGAAGACGGACCGGAGGAGCCGGCGGATTATGTGTTTTTCAGCCCCGGTCAAGGCGCCAAGCTCAGCCAAGCACCGGCAGCGCCGGCTTCTAACGCCTATCCGGCTGTCACAATTTCCGTTGCCAAGCGAAAGGGCACAAACGCGATTGTTGTTGCGGAGCGGGTAGCCGAAAAAGTTAAAGAGCTTCGGGGCAACTTCATCCCCGGCGATATCCACTTGACCATCACCCGCAATTACGGCGAGACGGCGAAGGAAAAATCTGACGAGTTGCTCTTTCACATGCTCCTCGCCGTTCTCTCGGTTTCCGCTCTCATCTGGCTCACTTTGGGCCTTCGGGAATCGGGGATCGTAGCCATCGCGATTCCTGTAACTTTGGCGCTCACGCTAGTGGTTTTTTATCTTTACGGCTATACGCTCAACCGCGTGACCCTGTTCGCGCTCATCTTTTCCATCGGTATTTTGGTCGATGACGCCATCGTTGTGGTCGAAAACATCGTCCGGCACTATCGTCTGGCGGAAAACCAGGGGAGGCCGATCCTCGAAGTAGCTGTCGAGGCCGTGGATGAAGTCGGAAATCCTACCATACTGGCCACTTTCGCAGTCATTGCGGCGATCCTGCCGATGGCCTTCGTGCGCGGCTTGATGGGTCCGTATATGCGACCGATTCCCGTCGGGGCTTCGGCAGCGATGTTGTTCTCCCTGCTCGTCGCTTTTGTCGCGACGCCATGGGCAAGCCTGCGGCTGCTCAAGCGGGAGGCCGAGGCTGCGGGTGCTGAAGAAAGCTGGACGACGAGGGTTTATCGGCGGGTGATGACTCCGTTGATCCAGGATCCCCGCTGGCGCTACGGATTTCTCGTTGGCGTGGTTGTCCTGCTGCTGGCTTCGTTAATGCTCTTTACCGCCAAATTCGTTCGCGTGAAGATGCTGCCCTTTGACAACAAGAGCGAATTCCAGATCGTGATCGACATGCCGGAAGGGACAACGCTCGAGGAGACTGCTGCGGCGACCCGGGAGATCGGCGACTACGTCGGCACTATCCCGGAGGTCACCGATTATCAGATGTATATAGGCAATGCCTCACCGTACAATTTTAACGGCCTCGTGCGCCACTACTTCTTACGGCGCGGCCCGAATGTGGCCGATATTCAAGTGAACCTATTGCCAAAGGGAGAGCGAGAGGCCCAGAGCCATGAGATCGCTAAGAGAGTACGGCCGAAGATTCAACAGATAGCGGCAAAATATAACGCTCGTGTCAAAATTGCCGAAGTGCCTCCGGGCCCGCCGGTTCTACAGACGCTGGTGGCAGAGGTCTACGGTCCTGATTACCGGCGCCAAATTCAAATCGCTCGCCAGGTCCGAGAAATTTTTGAGAAAACGGAAGGAGTGGTGGACGTAGACTGGTACGTGGAAGATGACCAACCCAAATTCCGCTTCGTCGTGGACAAGGAGAAGGCGGCGCTGAACGGCGTCTCCGCCGAGCAGGTGGCGACGACCTTGCGCATCGCCGTCGAGGGGATGGGCGTGGGGCTCCTGCATCAACCTCAGGAAAAAGAGGATGTCTCGATTTTTCTCCGCCTGCCAAGGGCTGAGCGATCGAGCATAGAGGATTTGAGACAGGTTAAAGTCATCGGGCAGCGGGGAGATCTCGTTCCCCTGGGCGAGCTTGTGCGCGTGGAGAAACAAATAGCCGACAAGAGCATTTACCACAAAAACCTCATGCCGGTGGTGTACGTTACGGGCGACGTCGCCGGGCGTGAGGAGAGTCCTGTCTATGCCATTTTGGAAATCAACAAGGCCCTTGATGAGTGGAAGCTGCCCGAGGGGTACCGACTGGAGCGGTACGTCGCTCGCCAGCCGTTCATCACCGATAAATTTTCGATGAAGTGGGATGGAGAGTGGCACATTACGTATGAGGTTTTTCGCGATCTGGGTTTAGCGTTCGCAGCGGTTCTCATCCTGATCTACATTCTGGTAGTGGGCTGGTTTCAGTCGTTTAAGACGCCTCTGGTGATCATGGCCGCAATCCCATTCTCGCTTGTGGGCATCTTACCCGCACACGGTCTGATGGGCACGTTCTTTACGGCGACTTCAATGATCGGATTTATTGCCGGAGCCGGCATCGTGGTGAGAAACTCCATTATTCTGGTCGACTTTACTGAACTCCGGCGAAAACAGGGCATGCCGTTGGCTGAAGCCGTGATCGACGCCGGCGCCGTGCGGTTTCGTCCGATGATGCTTACCGCGGCCGCGGTGATCGTTGGCGCTTCGGTCATCCTGTTTGACCCGATCTTTCAAGGACTGGCCGTTTCTCTTATGGCCGGGGAGGTAGCCTCGCTGCTGCTTTCGCGCATGACGGTGCCAATTCTCTATTACCTCAGCGAGAGGAAGAGCGGAGAATTCCGATGACTGTGAACGAGGCGCTGCGACTCATGGCTGGAACCGCGATGGCGGATTTTCACTTCTCGATGCTTCAGGCCCGGCTGGTCCCCGACGCGGCGACAGTGGCTTCATCGCCGCGAGAGTTTGGAAACCAATGTCTGGTTCGGTTACACGCGGCGCAGACCGAGAGCATGACAGGTACCTCCACCAAAACGCCGACGACCGTCGCGAGGGCTGCTCCCGAACCGGGACCGAACAAGGCGATTGCCGTCGCGACCGCCAGCTCAAAGAAATTACTGGCTCCGATCAGCGCGCCTGGCGCCGCCACCGCATATTCCACCTTGAACAGCCGCATCAGCCCGTAAGTCAGCGACGAGTTGAAGTAAACCTGGACGAGGATGGGGACGGCGATCAACGCCACGTGAAGGAACTTTTCGGTGATGTTGTCCGCCTGAAACCCGAAGATCAGTACCAAAGTCGCGAGCAGCGCCGTCATGCTGACAGGCGCGAATCGCGGCAACACCTGCTTCTCAAACCCGATTTTTCCATACCGGTTGACGAACCAGCGCCTGAGAAGGATGCCGGCGACGAGCGGAATCACGATGAAGATGGCCACGGAGTACACGAGGACATGGAACGGTACGTCGAGGTTGGATGCCCCGCTTACGAGAAACCTCACAATAGGAGCGAACAGCAAGAGCATCAACAAATCGTTTACTGATACCTGTACCAGCGTGTAGGCTGGATCGCCGTCGGTAAGATAGCTCCAGACAAATACCATCGCGGTGCAGGGAGCTGCCGCTAAAATGATCGTGCCGGCGATGTACTGGTCGGCATCGCTCAGAGAGATAAAGTCCGAAAAAACATACCGCAAGAAAACCCAGGCAAAGAGAGCCATGGAGAAAGGTTTGACCATCCAGTTGACGAACAGCGTGACAACGAGCCCGCGGGGCTTCTTGCCCACGGTCTTCAGAGCGGTGAAATCCACCTTCATCATCATCGGTGTGATCATCAGCCAAATCAGAACTGCGATGGGCATATTGATCTGGCTTCCTTCGCCGAACTCCAACCGTCGAAGTTCACTCGTCAGCGCGGGGAAGAACCTTCCCAGCAAAACCCCGGCCGCCATGCAAAGCCCCACCCACAAGCTTAAATACCGTTCGAAGTAGTTGAGCCGCTTTTCCTCTTGAATCACTGCGAAAGCTGTCGTCTCTTTCATATTTGTTCCTCAAGCAAAAGCCTTCAATAGATCTCCTTATTGCGTGCTGACTACCGCGAAACAACGCCCGCAGGCTTCGGCGCTCGCTCCAGGGGCGGGGCAGGCGGCTTCGATCCGACCGCATCTCAGGATCATTCGCGAACCACGCCTGCACTGCAGCCAATACATTGGCCGTATGTGAATCCCGTGGAGGGAGGAGCCGATAATGCATCCACTTGCCTTCGCGCCGGGCAGTCACGATCCCGGCCCGCCGCAAATAGGCCAAATGGCGGGAGATTTTGGGTTGGGTCATCCCGAGAGCCTCGACCAGAAAGCAGACGCAAACTTCATCGTCGCCCACGAGGTTAAGAAGCCTGAGCCGCGTACCGTCGGCGAGAGCCCGGAAAAGCAACTCCTTCCGAGCGCGTTTTTTTTTCTTAACCCTCATGAATCGACACCATCGCCGCGGCATCCATATACATGTTGATATATCTTGACACCTGCGTTTACCATAATATATTTGCTTAAGCAAATATGAAATGAGTAAAGCGTTTCCACTTTTGCGATGCTGCCGCCCTTTGCTTCGCGGATCTGCAAACGCGGTCCTCTGAGTCGGTGAAAACGCGCCGGAGGACTTTGGCATGTACCTTGCTCACGGGCGTAGGGATTCAAAAATACAAAGGAGGATATTCCCGTGGAAGTTTTGCGATGGATGATGTCTGTGACGCCGGTATGGCTCGCGCCGGCTACCGTATATGCTCAACGGCCACCCTATGAATGGGGATGGGAGCATCCGATGGGGTGGATGTGGGGCGCGTGGGGAATCGGGATGGGATTGCTCATGCTGTTGTTCTGGGGCGCAGTGATTGTCGGAATTGTCGTCGGCATTCGCTGGCTCGTCAGTCAGGGTAAAGTATCCCAATCGGACACGGCCCTGGACATTTTGCGCCAGCGCTATGCCCGGGGAGAAATCAACAAGGATGAGTTCGAAGCCAAGAAGCGGGACCTGAGCTAGGCTCATTTTTTCGCCCTAGAAATCGATTTTGCCGTCGAGCTTCATTATTGCGCCGAAGGGAGAGCCAGAGGCCGCGTGTCAAAATGAACGCGGGGCGGGAGTGGAGGGGCGCTTTCATTTTGACTCGCGTGGGGCCGCAACCGGCTGGCTGGGGCGCGGGATGGGATCTCGCCTGATGACGTAAAGGGACGTTGTTTTTTTTTGCAGGAAACGCACGGTCAGTTCTTCGCACGTCTGCCAACCAAAACAGGTTCCATTCGCAGGATTGACAAACTTTGCACAAAAGACTAATCGATATCGGGATAAATCCACTGGCATGAGTCTTGCTCACAGGAACGCCCCAAGGAGGAGCGGAAGGCACCAATGATCTTGGTCGTCGCCCAAAGTTTGAGTAAGACATATGCAACGGACAGTGTGGAAGTGAAAGCCGTGCAAGGCGTAAGCTTCGAGATCACGGCCGGCTCTTTTCTTTCTTTTGTCGGTCCCTCGGGAAGTGGGAAGACTACACTGCTCAACTTGATCGGGTGCCTGGACAAGCCGACCAGCGGCAGCCTGACCGTAGCGGGAGTGGATGTCGCTCGCCTCGATCGGGCGCAGGCGGCGGCGTTTCGCGGAGAAAATATTGGTTTTGTCTTCCAGAGCTTCAACCTTATGCCAGTCCTGACCGCTTTTGAAAACATAGAGTACCCGCTTGTCATGGTGCAAAATAAGCTACCCGGAGAGAGAAGAACCCGTGTGCTGGAGTTGCTGCAAGCCGTTGGTATGTCCGATCAGAAGAACAAATTCCCCGACCAACTCTCCGGCGGGCAGAAACAGCGGATAGCCATCGCCCGCGCGCTGGTAACCCAACCCAAGTTGGTTCTGGCGGATGAGCCTACGGCCAACCTGGATCATGAAACCGCCTATACGATCATCAGGCTCATGAAAAAAATGAGAAACGATCTCAATACGACCTTCATCTTTTCCACGCATGACACCCGAATCATCGGCGAGGCGGAGATCATTTGCACATTGGAAGACGGGAAATTGGTGCGCTGCGAGGAAGCCCATGGGTAATCTGTTCAAAATCGCTCTGCGGAACTTGAGACGTTACAAACGGAGAACGGCCCTGACGATATCTCTGATTGCCTTTGGAGTGATTTTTGTTTTGGTTTTTGTTTCCATCACCGGTTCCTTCAAGCAGCTCATGATCACACAGATTACCGATTCCTACCTGGGAGATTTGCAGATCCATCGTCGCGGATACGTGGCTTCCATTGAAAACCTTCCTTTAAACTTGAATCTCACTCCCGCTCAGGTGTCGGTTATAGAAAAAGGGCTGGACAATATTCAGGAAGTTGAGGCCAGATCGGAACGGATAAAGTTCGGCGCGTTGTTTAGCACCTTTGCCGAAACCACCAATATCCGCATCAACGGGGTTTACCCGGAGAAGGAATTCGCTACGTGTCCCCGGATGGCTTCGCGCATTATTCAAGGTGAAAAGGGCATTGGCGCTCTGCAAAAGGGAAAAATCCTGGTGCCCGAGCTGTTGGCCCGCGGATTTAAAACAAAAATCGGGGACACCGTGGTTGTGGTCGCGACCAACAAGGATGGGTCGGTCAATGGGAAAACTTTCGTTGTGAGTGGAATTCTGGAGAGCGCTACCGGACCGGGAGGGCGTGACGGTTACATCCATTTCGAAGATGCCGTGGAGATCCTTCGCTTGCAGGGAAAAGAGGTCAGCGAGATAGCGGTCAGGGTGAAGTCCCTTGGGCGTGTGGGGGAGGTAGCTCAGAACATCCGCGCACGACTTGACGGAGAAGGGCAAAAGCAGGAACAATCAGGGTTTGAGATTCATACCTGGTCACAGCTCTCGCCGTTTGCCAATATCGCCAACATGATCGACGTGATGACCTTTTTTATCAAGCTCATGCTCATCGCCATCGTCCTGATCAGCATTCTCAACGTCATGATTATGGCAGTCTATGAACGAGTGAGAGAGATAGGAACCATTGCGGCTATCGGAACCAGCCCGCGGAAGATCCTCTCTCTGTTCCTCGTCGAGGGATTTTCCCTGGGTGTAACCGGCGCGGTCGTGGGTGTCCTCCTGGCGCTGGGAATCATAGCTGTTTTGAACCTTTTGAAGCTTTCGTTCACTTTCGGGCAGTCCGCCGGTCTCATCCTGGCACCCACGATCGCTCCGCTGGACGTTCTCACGGCCTCCGTAATGGTTATCGTCGTTTCCCTCCTGGCGAGCGCGCAGCCGGCGTACAAGGCCTCCCGCATGGAGCCGATCGACGCCTTGAGGCATGTATGAAGGGACCTTTCGTGAAACTACTGTTGGTTGCTCTTGCTCTTGCCCTGGTCTTTGCAACTCCCGCGTTCTCTTTGGATGGAACTGAAATTCTCAAGAAAGCGGATGCTAACCTCCAGCCTGAGTCCTTCGAGTCTTACCGGAAGCTCATCAATATCGAGCCCAACGGAGCAAAGAGAGAATTTCTTCTCTACACGCTGAAAAAGGGCCATGACAAGATTGCTTCTCTCTTTCTTTCGCCCGCGAGCGAAAAGGGAAGAGCCACCTTGAGGTTGGGAGATAACATGTGGCTCTATATCCCAAACGTGGGGAAGCCGATCCGGATTACCAGCCTGCAATCGGTCGTCGGCGGGGTGTT
Organism: Deltaproteobacteria bacterium; assembly: GCA_016183075.1. GTDB lineage: Bacteria > Desulfobacterota > Binatia > UBA9968 > UBA9968 > 2-12-FULL-57-22. Next base: position 11,108 of record JACPFH010000249.1, read on the forward strand.
CAACAACGCGGACATCATGCGCCTGGACTACAACGTGGAATACGACGTGCAAAATCTCGAAGACCAAAAAAGCGAATACCTTCTCAACCTCAAGGCGAAGACAGGAGCGGTCGCCTACGACAGACTAAAGATGTGGGTGGATAAGAAGACGGTCGTCCCTACCAAGATTGAGTGCTACGCAGCCACTGGACTTTTGATCAAGACCCTTTACTTCAAAGAGAGGAAACCATTCGATGAGGGGGTCCTGCGGCCTTCCGTCATTGAAACGGATAGCCCTCTCTATAAGGGCTATCAATCCATCATGGTCTATGCCAGGGTCAAGAGGCGGGTCGTCTCCGATGAGGTTTTCACCTTGGAATTTCTGTCTAAGATAGAGACGATTCGGTGATCGATGTGCCGGTTGACTGGCACAGTTGCCTTGCTTCTTTTCCTGGCTTTTCCAGCGTACTCTCAGGATCCGTATCAGGTCGATCTCTCGGAGATTGAAAAGGAGATCGACAAAGCCGCCGGCAAGCCGTACAGCCTTGGGGGCTTTGTCGAATTTCAACCCACGCTTTTGGGCCTAGATCGCGACTCGGCTTTCTACCGCTTACGTTTTTTTAGGCACGACCAGGGAAACACGTTCGATCAGTACAACTTCCGCCTCCGGCTCGAAGGATCCTACAAGAAGGACATTTTTTCTATTTTTTTCAAGACGGATACCTTCGTTCGGAATGATTTTGACGGATGGGACGAGGATACGAAGCTTTTTGAGGCGTATGCTTCCATCAAGCCAAGCCCCAGCTTTATCGTGGAAGCAGGGAAGAAAGTTATGAAGTGGGGTAAAGGCTATGCCTGGAATCCGGCCAGCTTCATCGACCGGCCCAAAAACCCCGAAGATCCCGAAGAAGCTCTGGAAGGCTCCACGGTCGCAACCGCCGATTACATTCGGAGCTTTGACGGACCGTTGAAGACGGTAACTTTAACGACAGCGCTCATCCCGGTTTACAGGTATGTGAATGCCAAGTTTGGAGAGCTTTATCACACGAACTTTGCATCCAAACTGTACCTGCTGGCTTATGATACCGATATAGACTTCATGGTTTTGACCGGTTCAAGCCGGACAACTCGGTACGGCTTTGACTTTTCAAAAAACCTGGGGACGAATTTTGAGATCCACGGAGAATGGGCTGTCATCAATAACTTTAAGTCCATGTTCATTGAC
>JACPFH010000250.1 GCA_016183075.1 Deltaproteobacteria bacterium
ATAGCCGTCTGGCAGCGATCGGGACCACCGCTGCAAAATTCGCCCACGAGGTCGGAAATCCGCTCAATGGCATGTTCTTGACCGCGCAACGCCTGGAGCGGCACCTGGCGGGACAGCCGTGCTTTTCAGACCAGGCGGTTCAATCCGCCTTCCGCCGCCTCAAGGATGAGATCAGCCGCCTTACTCATCTGCTTAACGAGTTCCGCTCGCTGTCCCGCCGCGAGCAGTATAATTTCCAGCCTACGGGCCTCGCGGTGATTGCGGGAGAGATTTTCGCGACGGAGGCAGAAAATTACGCCGCCAGAGGCATACGGGTGGAGCAATTTTTCCCTTCAGATCTACCCTTGGTTCAAGCCGACCGGGACAAACTAAAGCAGGCGCTCTGGAATCTGTGCAAGAACGCAGTGGAGGCCATGCCGCAGGGCGGCACGCTTGCGATCAAGGCCTACAGGTCGGACGCAGGTGTCGTATTGGAGATCGGGGACACGGGGATTGGGGTGGCGCCTGGCATTGACGTTTTTGAGCCTTTCACCACCACGAAGAGTTCCGGAAGCGGGCTTGGACTGGTGGTTGTGAGGCAAATCGTTGCCGCCCATGAGGGGAATCTCACCTACACGAGCGAGCCCGGCAGGGGAACCGCGTTTCGTATCACGCTGCCCCAAGCGGCTTTACACCACGCCGTTGTTTAGGGCTGGTGGCTCTGCGATCCTAGGTTTCACTCTTCTTGAAAAAGGGCGCCAGCAAGTCGACGGGTACGGGCAAGACGATGGTAGAATTCTTCTCCGCCGATACCTCAACTAGACTCTGCAAGAATCTGAGATGCATTGCCATGGGTTGTTTCCCGATGACCTCGGCCGCTTCCGCCAGCTTCTGCGAGGCCTGAAATTCCCCGTCCGCATGAATGACCTTGGCGCGCCGCTCCCTTTCCGCTTCCGCCTGCTTGGCCATGGCCCGCTGCATCTCCTGGGGCAGATCAATATGCTTCAGCTCCACCAAAACCACCTTGATACCCCAAGGATCGGTCTGGGCATCGAGGATCTCCTGAATGCGGTTGTTGATCTTTTCCCTCTCGGCCAAAATCTCGTCCAGTTGCGCCTGCCCGCACACGCTCCGCAATGTCACCTGGGCGAGCTGGGAAGTGGCGAAGAGATAGTTCTCCACCTCCCGAATGGCCCGGTTGGGCTCCAGGATCCTGAAATAAAGGACCGCACTGACTTTTATCGAGACGTTGTCTCTAGTAATCACATCCTGGGGAGGTATTTCCAACGTGACCGTACGGAGATCCACCCGGATCATCTTCTCGATCAAAGGGATGACATAGGTAATCCCGGGACCGCGGGGATCCACCATTCGTCCGAGTCTAAAGATCACGGCCCGCTGGTATTCCTTTAAGATCTTGACCCCACTGAGGATCACGATGACTACGATGACGAGAAACGTGGCAAAAGGCCCAAAACCAAACATAGCTCCCTCCTCAACTCCAACGCCGGATTTTGTACTAAATATATTCATAACACGCAAGGCTTGTGCCAAAAAATTCTTACAATTCTGTTCGGAACCTGGGCTTCAGTTTCTCAGGGTTGCGAACAAAGACAGGTAAAAACGGCAAGCGTGCAGCCCACCGCCGCTGGCAGGAATCACAGAGTCCCTATCCCGAAGCTCTACTGGCCGGCGTGCTTCTAACCCCGCGTTATGGGAAAACAGTCCCCCATTGGTAAAGTTTCACAGTGCTTGACGGGAATCGAGGTAGTTTGCTATACGCGGGTCGAAACCAGGTAGAATTTTCCCCATCTTCGATAGCGTTGCCGGTGCGATGCGAAGTTGTATGTAAAGGCCGGGTCGCCGGGCTGTTGGCTTGCGTCGCCCTGTGTGGCCAGGCATGGATCAGACTCTGGTGAATGACATGCCAAGTGTCAGTGGGCTGTGAAGGTGCTGCACGGGCAGATTCCCCGTCAGGAGCACAAAATGATCAGAGTTGAACGGCAACAGATGTATCTCATCCTGGCAGGGACAGCCGTTGGATTGGTCTTGTTCATTCTTGCCTTGGAGGCCTTGCGGGCCGAGCGGATCCTCGTCAATGAGCCATTGCATGCCGCTATGGAAGCCGTGGGAGGCCTGGCTGCCATAGTAATGGCGATCCTTCTCATCCTAAAGAAACAAGAGCAGTATGGCGGAAAGTTTTTCCTCCTTGCTATGGGATTTCTCGGCATGGGCCTGCTCGATGTCTTCCATTCGGCATCTTTGCCAGGACACGGATTCGTCTTGCTGCGCAGCGTGTCGAGTTTCGTCGGCGCGTTTTGGTTCGCGCTCATCTGGGTACCCTGGTGTGCGTCTGAGAGAGACGCGGTCTGGAAGAAGTGGACTCCATGGGCTATTACCCTCGGGGCGATATTATTTGAGATTTGGACGTCGGAGGCTAGAGAGACATTGCCGATAATGGTGAAGGCGGGGATATTCACCGCCACCGCCGTCACAATCAACCTCCTATCCGGTCTGTTCTTCATGGCCGCTGCGTCGCGATTGCTGATCGATTTTGGCCGCATCGGCAGGCCGGAGATTTACCTGTTTGCCTGTATGGCCACGTTGTTCGGCCTGGCAAACCTGCTGTTCCCGCTCTCAGAGCTGTGGGACGACACGTGGTGGTTTTGGCACTTGCTGCGCCTGATTTCCTTCCTACTAGCTCTGGGGTTCGTGATTTATGAGCATCAACGGACGATTTCTAATCTTCGAATCGCTCTGAGGGAACGCACAAAAGCGGAGGAGGAACTGAGGAGACACCGCGATCACCTTGAGGAGCTCGTGCAAGAGCGGACAGCCGAACTTAGAAAAGCCAACGAAACCTTACAGCAGGAGATTACCGAGCGCAAGCGGATGGAGGAGGAGGTGCGCAAAGCACGCGACGAGTTAGAAATCCGCGTTCAGGAACGGACCTCAGAGCTGGAAAAAGCAAACGAAGCATTGAATGCTGAGATCGTCGAGCGCAAGCGGGTTGAAGACGAACTCGCCACGCGCCATCAGGAAGTGCTTACCCTGCACAGAATCTCTGAGATCACGCTCAGGGCTCACTCGCTTGAGACAGCATTCCAAGAGATTGTCGAAGAGATTGGCGCTGCCACCGCCTTTCCTCGCGTGGCGATCGAGCTTTATGACAAGGCACGACAAAAGATGTTGTTCAAGGGGATCAAGGGTATTCCTTTGCCTCCCGGTGAGCGCATCTTAGAGGTGCCTGTGGACGAGACGCTCTCCGGGATCGTGGCCCGATCCGGTCGGCCTATGGTTGAAACGAATGCTGGGGAGAGGCCCGAGTACTCCCATAAGATTCTGCGCGAGCAAGGTTGCCGGACTTTTGTTTGCGTTCCCATGAGGGACAGCAAAGGAGTGATCGGAGTATTAAGTCTGGCGAGCCTGGAACCGATTCGGATCGATGACGGCTTTCTCGAAACGGCGATCGAGTTGGCCAATCACATAGCCTCCTTGATCGAGCGCAAGAGAGATGAGGCTTGGCTGCAAAGCCTCATCGATACCACTCAGGACGCGGTGGTCTCGATCGATCGGCAAGGCCGTGTCGTTATGTTTAATCCGTCCGCAGAGCGAATCTTTGGTTACACCATGGCCGAAATCCAGGGACAGAAAGTCAACGTCCTGATGGCCGGGCCCTACGCAAGCGAGCATAATAACTATATTGCTCGGTACGAACAGAGCGGCGAGCGGCGAGCCATCGGCCATATCCGTACGGTGGAAGCGCGACGGAAGAATGGCGAAATCTTTCCTATCGAGCTTTCGATCACGGAAGTGACGAGCGACGAAAGTGAAGAGGCCCGTTATGCCGCTTTTATCCGAGATATCTCCGAAAAAGCCCGGCTCCAGGAGCAGCTGATCGAAAGCGAGCGTCTGGCGGCGATCGGGACCACCGCTGCAAAATTCGCCCACGAGGTCGGAAATCCGCTCAACGGCATGTTCTTAACCGCGCAACGCCTGGAGCGGCACCTGGCGGGACAGCCGTGCTATTCGGACCGGGCGGTTCAATCCGCCTTGCGCCGCCTCAAGGAGGAGATCAGCCGCCTTACTGATCTGCTTAACGAGTTCCGCTCGCTTTCCCGCCGCGAGCAGTATAATTTTCAGCCTACGAGCCTCGCGGTGATTGCCGGAGAGATTTTCGCGACGGAAGCGGAAAATTACGCCGCCAGAGGCATACGCGTGGAGCAAGTCTTTCCGGGGGATCTGCCCCTGGTGCGGGCCGACCGGGACAAGCTAAAGCAAGCTCTGTGGAATCTGTGCAAGAACGCGGTGGAGGCCATGCCGCAGGGCGGCACGCTCGCGATCAAGGCCTACAGGTCGGACGCAGGCGTCGTATTGGAGATCGGGGACACGGGGATTGGCATCGCGCCTGGCATTGACGTTTTTGAGCCTTTCGCCACCACGAAGAGTTCCGGAAGCGGGCTTGGACTGGTGGTTGTGAGGCAAATCGTTGCGGCCCATGGGGGGAATCTCACCTACACGAGCGAGCCCGGCAAGGGAACCACCTTTCGTATCACGCTGCCACAAGCGGCTTTACAGCATGCAGTTGTTTAGGGCTGCGGAGTTGCGAGTGGCCCTGGACTTCCTTTGCACCCAGACTTTAAGCGTCTCTCATGCCTTTTTTGCTCGACGCCACCAGTTAAAGCCGGCTGCTATACGCGCGCGGTTAAGCAATGTCGAGCTACGCACCTGCCGGCCGAGGTAGCGCAGGGCGATTCGCAGGATGGTGAGGAGCCGGAAGTTCATAACATGCCCCTCCCAGAAGAGCTCCCGCTTGTCGCAGACCGTCGAGACGCTGAAAGCGCGCACCTCGCCTTCCAGCGTGCGCGCGACTTCCTTGTCTATGACGCCGCGGCGGCCCTGATCGTCCAGCCGATTCTTCAGTGCACGGGCGGCGGCGATGCGGCGCGCCACGCCTTCTCCCCGAGCCCGGTCGATGCGCCCGTACCGGAGTTTCAGCGCATTGAGGGTTTCGGCCGCCTCGTAGGTCGCTTCCACCAGGTCGCGCCGGGTCATCCAGCGCGTCTCGTAATTGAGGATATGCTCCCACGACGGTTGCAGCAGAAGCTGCCTGTGCTCTTCCAGGGTCCGGGCGAGGAGGCGGTAGCCGAACCGCTCCGGCTCCTCGAATCCCCGGCTCCCTGGGTCAAGGAAGGGCCCCATCGGCGAGATGAAACATGAGAGCCGGCGGTCGGACCGCTCAAACAACCGCTGGCAGTAGCGAACCGTTTCCCGCACGGATTCGCGCGTTTGCCCCGGCAAGCCAATCATGAAAAACACGTCCAGCCGGTGACTCCGGAGCCCCAGGGCGGCATCGATCGTCGCCTCCATCTCGGCGTTGGTGAAGAACGTGGTCTCGTCCTGCAAGCGCCGGATCCTCTCGTCGTGGCTTTCGGGGGAGATCTCGAGACTCCAGTTGCGCACCGCTCGATCGATGGCCTCGAGATATTCCCGCGGAGGATTATCGAATAGCTCGAAGACGATCTCGTTGCCGATAGCGGCCCGGCTTAACCGCTCCAGCGCTTCGTGGGCGTAGTCGTCACCGTTCTGCCGCAAGTCGCCCACGATGAAGATCGGCCCGCGCGTTAGCCGGCTGATATCCACCATATTCGCGACCAGGCTCGCCGGACTCCGAAACACGGGATGCCGCCTTGTGGTAAGCAGCCCGCAGGTGGTATGCGAGCTGCCGCAGGTTACGCACTCGTGCGCGCAGCCCTTGGCCGTGAACACGGCCGTGATGGGGTTGCCCCACCAGCCGTTGAACGGCAGCACACTCTCCAGGTCCCGATACCGAAGCACCATCTCGACCATCCGGTCCACGCGCAGGTCCACATAGTCCAGCGACTCCGGAAGGGAGCCAAGCGGGTTTACCCTCACTTCACCGTTCGCCTTCCACGTGAGGTTTGGAACCCGGTCCGGCAGGACACCGGCTGCGAGAACACGCAGCAGCTCAGAGAGCGCCGGCTCGACCGAGTCGCCGCGCAACACGTAGTCGACTTGCGGGTACCGAATCAGCTCCTCATGGAAGTAGGTGGAAGACAAGCCGCCGAAGATCACCGGCACATTGGGATGCAGTTCTTTGACGATTCTTGCGATCTCCAGTGAGCCGTGGGCGTGCGGCAGCCAGTGGAGATCGATTCCTACGGCTCCCGGTTTCAATCGCGCCAGAAACTGTGGAACATCGAATCGCCGGTCGTTCATCATCCGCAGCGCCAGGTTCACGATCCGTACGGTGAAACCTCGCTCCGCGAGGTAGCTCGCCATCGTGACAAACCCGAGTGGATACATCTCGAAAACAGGGGATGAGGGGATCAGATCGCTGACCGGACCGTACAGAATGGATCGACGGCGGAAGTCGTAGACGCTCGGCGCGTGAAGCAGCAATAGATCAACGTCGGTCCTCACCTCCTGCTGTCTCCGCTCAGGCTCGAAACACCGGTCATCACGGTTGGGTGATCTCCTATCTCGTCTTCGCCCGAGTCGCCCGGCTTCAAGGCGTCACGGTCGGTCGCATATGCCGCCGACACTATTTCCGCTCGCCGTACCTGCTCTTGTAAAAGTCCTGAATTTTCTGCAACTGCTCTTTGGTCATTTCTTCTTTAAGCCACCTGTGGCCCGGCCGGTTGAAGACGTGCTTCTCAAGCAGGTCCGATTTGTACCAAGTCCTCTGCGGCGCCACGCCGGCCTCTTAGCCCTAATCCGGAAATCTTTTTCTGAGTAGTCAGACTCGGAACCGCTCCAAATAGCCTCCTCGCCCTCCTTTTGGAGGGAGAGGATTAAAGGTGAGGGTGGTGCGCATGGAATTTGCCCTCACCCTCGCCCTCTCCC
>JACPFH010000220.1 GCA_016183075.1 Deltaproteobacteria bacterium
ATCCTCGTCGGCATCTTTGTTTTGGTGGGTATCGCCTGCCTTGGCTACCTAGCCATCCGCCTGGGGAAAGTCGAGCTGCTCGGCAACCGCGGCTACCTCGTGTACGCCGACTTCGCTTCCATCGCCGGCCTTAAAGCGGGCGATCCGGTCGAGATCGCCGGAGTCAAGGTGGGCCGCGTGGAGTCGATCGGTCTCGCCGATGACCGAGCCCGGGTCGGGCTGCGGATCCAGGACAGCGTCAAACTGCAAGAAGACGTCATCGCCTCGGTAAGATCCCGGGGCCTGAACGGAGACAAATTCGTCCTGGTCTCGCCTGGCGCCTCGGACCGCATACTGAGCGCGGGAGGGAAGATCCGCGACACCGAGTCGCCGCCGGATATAACAGACCTCATCGGGAAACTGGTCGGCGGAGATCTGGCGTCAAAAGGCGACAAAAAATGATGCAAAAGGAGAAAACCATTCTAACATTCCTTTCGCTGCTGCTTGTTTTGATCTCTGCCTGCCCGTCGAGCGCGGGAGTGGCCACGGACCAGATCCGGGCGACCGTGGACAAGGCCCTGACCGTGCTTAAAGATCCGGGCCTTAAATCGGAGCCCAGAATCCAAGAGCGACGCGACAAGCTGCGGCAGATCCTTTACGCTCGGTTCGACTTCGCCGAGATGGCCAAGCGGTCGCTTGGCAGCCACTGGCGGCGGCGTACACCCAAGGAGCAGGAGGAGTTCGTGCAACTGTTTACGGGCTTGCTGGAGCAGGCGTACATCGACCGCATCGAATCGTATAATGAAGAAACTTTCCAGTACGCGAGGGAAATCCTGGATGGGAACTTCGCCGAGGTGGAAAGCCGAATCCTCACCCGAAAAGGCGAGGAATTCACGATCCTCTACAAGACTCATCTCGCCAAAGGGGAATGGAAGGTCTACGATGTCGTGATCGAAAACATCAGCCTAGTCAACAACTTCCGCTCCCAGTTCAACCGTGTGATCGCTAACTCCTCCTACGAAGAGCTGGTCCGCCGACTGAAGGAAAAACAGGAAGAGTTCAGCGTAAAGAGAAAGTAAAGGCGGCTCCAACCCCACTGAGCCTGGCATGCTTGCCGCGCTGCTCCGCGCCCCGAAACCAGTCGAACAAGAGCCGCTGGCGCTGCGCGAGGTAAAGGCGCCCTCCCCCCAGGGTAGCCAGGTTCTAATCCGCGTCCATGCTTGCGGCCTGTGCCATACCGATCTGCACACGGTCGAAGGCGACATTTCCCTGCCCAGATTGCCGATAGTCCCGGGTCACCAGATCGTCGGCGCTGTGGCGGGGCGAGGGCCCGGGGTCAAGCGCTTTCATGACGGCGATCGGATCGGCGTGGCATGGCTTCATAGCACCTGCGGCGCGTGCCGCCACTGCATAGGAAGAAATGAGAATCTGTGCGAGAAGGCCGAGTTTACGGGACTGCATGCAAATGGGGGCTACGCCGAATTCACTCTCGTTGACGAAAACTTTGCCTATCGCTTGCCGGCAGGCTTCTCCGACCTCCAGGCGGCGCCGCTTTTGTGCGCCGGCGTGATCGGGTACCGCGCCCTGAAGCTCAGCGCCGTCCGTGGCGGAGAGCGGCTAGGACTGTACGGCTTCGGGGCTTCCGCCCATCTCGTCATCCAGATCGCTCGCCATCGGCAATGCGAGGTGTACGTTTTCACTCGCAGCGCGGAACATCAGCATCACGCGAGAGCCCTGGGAGCCACGTGGGCAGGCCGGGCCGAAGACTCTCCTCCCGAAAGGCTGCAAGCGGCAATCATCTTCGCCCCTGCCGGGAGGCTGGTCCCGGATGCGCTGCGCGCTCTCGACCGGGGCGGTAAGGTGACTCTGGCGGGGATTACTATGACGCCGATTCCCGAAATCGACTATCCAACCCTGCTTTACCACGAGCGCGCGATCCAAAGCGTCGCCAACGCGACGAGAAAGGATGCTGAGGAGCTGCTTCAGCTGGCTGCGGAGGTTCCGCTACGCGCCGACGTCCGGCTTTTCCCGCTCGCGCAAGCCAACCAAGCGCTCCTGGAGCTAAAGCAGAGTCGGATCCGCGGCTCGGGAGTCATCACGATGAACCCGCCTCCCGGCGCCTAGGGCGACAGCGCCTCGGCTCTACTTCAAAAAGTGTGGCGGGACTCCCAATCCCTCCGCTCCAGGGTCTCGTCGGCGGGAAGTCTTAGCCCTAATCCGAAATAAATTTTGGCCCCTACATGATCAACTTCCCTCTCCCGTCGCGGGAGAGGGCGAGGGTGAGGGCAAATTCCATGCGCACCACCCTCACCTTTAATCCTCTCCCTCCAAAAGGAGGGCGAGGAGG
>JACPFH010000066.1 GCA_016183075.1 Deltaproteobacteria bacterium
CGCTTCATCTCTCCTGGGGAGAGGCTGCCGCGCTGCTCATTATGGGCGTGGTCCAGCTCGGTATTCCGTATTTTCTCTTTTCTAAGGGCCTGGAGACGGTTGCGGTCCAGGAGGCGTCGTTGATCGTTCTGATCGAGCCGGTGCTCAATCCCATATGGGTGGTCCTCACCGTCGGAGAGAAGCCGTCCACGGCCACCTTCGTCGGCGGCGGGTTCATTCTTGGCAGCCTGGCGGTCCGCTACCTGTGGCTTGCCTTTGGCAGGTCCGGCCCCGCTCGTCAGGCTTTTGGGTGACGGGAGTCGGATGCGGTTTTCCTTCCATGCGGATTTTATGATACGTTTGCCAAAGCGAATTCCGTCGTCAAGGAGGTGCGATCATTATGGATTGGGGGATGCAGAACCGTTTGGCCAGAATCATAAAACCCGAGGACGGCAGGGCGGTGATGCTGGCGGTGGATCACGGCTATTTCCTCGGGCCAACCGGCGGCCTGGAGGAGCCGCGCAAGACCATCGAACCGCTCCTTCCCTATGCCGATTCGATCATGCTCACCCGCGGGGTTTTGCGGACGTCCGTCGATGCGCGCTGGGACCGACCCGTCGTGCTGCGGGTATCGGGGGGAACAAGCATTTTGAAAGAGCTTTCCAACGAAGACATCACGGTTTCGATCGAGGATGCGATCCGCGTGAACGCCTCGGCGATGGCGCTTTCGATCTTCGTAGGTGGAGAATTTGAGAAAAACACGCTCGTGAATTTGGCCAAGCTTGTCGATGAGGGCGAGCGCTGCGGCATCCCGGTACTGGCGGTGACCGCGGTGGGTAAGGAGATGGCCCGTGATGCCCGCTACCTCGGTCTCTCCTGCCGCATCGCGGCGGAGCTGGGGGCTCATTTCGTCAAAACCTATTACTGCGAAGAATTCGAGAAGGTCGTCGAAGCCTGCCCGGTTCCGGTCATCATCGCGGGCGGAAAGAAAATCCCCGAAGTCGATGCGCTAACGCTCGCCTTTGACGCTGTCCAGCATGGGGCCGTCGGCGTTGATATGGGCCGCAACATCTTCCAGTCGGATTCCCCCGTCGGAATGATCCGTGCCGTGCGCGCAATCGTGCATGAGAAGGCCTCGGTGGAAGAATCCGGCAGGGTCTACGAGGACACCAAACGGGTGAAAGCCCGCAGGGCGGCCGCAAGTTAACTGAATTTTGGTTCAAACCGTTCCAGACGTTCCACACGTTTAAGCCGTTGAACGATTTGAACAATTTGAACTGCTCCTTGGAACCGCCTAAGAAATCCATGCGTGTCGCGATGTATTACAACAACCGGGACGTGCGCCTCGAAGAGATGCCCCGACCGGAGATCGGCCCTGGAGAGCTGCTCGTACGCATCCGGGCGAGCGGCATCTGCGGCACCGACGTCATGGAGTGGTACCGTGTGCGCAAGGCCCCCCTGGTCTTGGGCCACGAGATCGCGGGCGAGATCGCCGGTGTTGGGGAAGGGGTGGGGCAGTTCCGGGTTGGCGATCGGGTTTTTGTCTCCCATCATGTGCCGTGCAACCGTTGCCGGTATTGTTTGAGCGGCCACCATTCGGTCTGTGACACGCTACGCCAGACCCACTTCGAACCAGGCGGCTTCGCGGAATACATTCGCGTTCCGCGGATCAACGTCGAGCTTGGGACTTTTCTCTTACCTGCCGACATGTCGTTTGAAGAGGGCTCCTTCATCGAGCCATTGGGCTGCGTCATTCGGGGGCAGAAGTGGGCTAAGCTCCAGACGGGACAAAGCGTTTTGGTCATCGGCAGCGGCATCTCCGGGCTGCTTCACCTGCAGCTTGCCCGGGCGCGCCGTGCCGCCCTAGTGGTGGCCACCGATGTCAGCGGCTATCGTTTGGACATAGCCAGGCGCATGGGCGCCGATTTGAGCCTGCATGCTTCCGAAGACGTGCCCGCGCGGCTGAAAAGGATCAATGAGGGAAGACTTGCAGATCTCGTCGTTGTTTGCGCCGGTACCATGTCGGCCATCCAGCAGGCCGTTCGATGCGTCGAGCGCGGCGGGACGCTGCTGTTCTTTGCTCCGACTCCGGCTGGCGTGGAGGTGCCGATCCCCCTGTTCGAATTCTGGCGCAACGAGGTCACGATCACCACCTCGTACGCCGCAAACGCCGATGAGATCCGCGAGGCGATCGAGTTGATCCGCACTCGGCAAGTGTCGGTCCAGCAGATGATCACCCACCGGTTAGGTCTGGCCGAGACCGGTCTTGGATTTGAGCTCGTGGCGAGTGCCCAGGATTCCTTAAAGGTCATCATCGAGCCACAGCGCTAGGCAATTCCCAGATGAGCCAACAACCAATGACGTGCGCAATATTGTCACTGACCATAGAAAGAAGAGTGATAGCCGCACAGAAGCGAAAGTGGGGAGCCGTCAGGGCCGGAAAACGACGTATCTTGGGGATGGCAGGGGTATCAGCCGGAAATTGTTACCTTTCTCGTAATTTGTCATTTTCACCCCCAGGTATCAACTTTTGTCAGTTTTTGTCGTCCGGATTACCCTGTTGAAGCCTTTTTGTAAAACCAAATTCCTTAAAAAACAGCCACTTTTAACAATCGCTCAACGTCTGGCACAACCCTTGCATTTTATCGCGCGGGGGGCTTAGTCTATGAATAATAACAATACCGAAATTCGGTTGATCACGCTTGCCGAGGCCGCATCGCTCCTGCAGGTTTCCAAGCGGACCCTTCTCCGAATGATCCAAAAAAGGGAGGTGCCGGCGTTTAAAGTAGGCGGTCAATGGCGGATTCGCGAGAGCCAGTTCAAAGATTGGGTGGAAAGCAAAGCCAATTGACTCCCTTACACTGGCATGACTCCATGTCTCCTTTTTGGTCGCTCTTCTTTTTTTTCTCGTAGCATCGTTAGCGCCTGGATGAGTCGTTTGCGGGACTCCCGGGGATCGACGACGGCGTGGGCGAACTGCTTGGCAAGCGCCTCAAACGGACCGCTGAACCTTTTATTGTATTCTTCCAGTTTCTCCTGCCGGGTCTTCTCCGGCTCTGCGGACTGCTCGATATCCCTGCGGTAGAGGACGTTGACGGCTCCGCCCCCGCCCATCACGGCGAGCTCCACGTTGGGCCAAACCAACAGTTGGTCGGCCCCCATCTCTCGGGTACACATAGCCTGTTTGGCGCCGCCGTAGCCCTTCCGTAAAACCAGCGTGATCTTCGGAACCGTCGCCTCGGCGTAGGCGTACAGCAGCTTGGCGCCGTGCCGAATGATGCCCTTTTCTTCCTGTTGCTTCCCTGGAAAAAATCCCGGCACGTCCATCAGGGTAATGATGGGGATGTCAAAGGCATCGCAAAAACGGATGAAGCGCGAGGCCTTATCGGACGCATCCACATCGAGGCTGCCGGCCAAAAACATCGGCTGGTTGGCGACAAAACCTACGGGATATCCGTCGAGCCGTCCCAATCCGATCAGCAAATTTCGTGCGAATTTTGCCTTGAGCTCCAAGAATTCCCCTTCATCGACGAGAGCCTTTACGACCTGAGCCACGTTATAGGCTTTGCGCATATCGCTCGGAACGATCTTCTCCAAGGCCGGTACCAGGCGCTCCGGATTGTCACTCGTCGTGACCCGCGCCGGCGACGCTTGCCAGTTGGAAGGTACAAAACTCAGGAGCCGGCGAATCAAAGCCAGGCATTCGTCGTCGTCCTTGGCGATCAGGTCCGCCACGCCCGAGACCTCGGAGTGGACCTTTGCTCCGCCGAGCTCCTCCATGGTCACGTCCTCGCCCAGCACCTCTTTGATCACTGGCGGGCCGGTGATGAACATCTGGCTCGAGCCCTGAACCATGATGATGAAATCGGTCAGCGCCGGCGAGTAGGAGGCCACGCCGATGCAGGGCCCCATGATCGCGGAAATTTGCGGGATCACTCCCGAAGAGATGCTATTTTCAAAAAAGATCTTCCCGATGGCTGTCGTTACCGATAGGCCTTCTTGAATCCTCGCGCCCACCGAGTCGTAAAGGCCGATCAGCGGCACACCGAGCTTACGCGCGGTCTGGATGACGTAAGCGATCTTTTCCGCGTGTTGCCTTCGTCATGCTGCTTTTTTGCCGCTTTGGGATCCCCGCGCAGGGCCCTCTCCTCGATCTCGACAAGCTTCTTGAGAAGGTCTGATCTTTCCTCAGACATTGTGGGAATAGTTCGAGTCGTTTCAATCGTTCAAATCGTTGACGGATTGAACAGCTTGAACGTTTTGAACGCCATCTTCTTTTAAGTTTTTTAGACGATTCCCATGCCCTTGAGCACGGAAAGCATAACGGCGGCGGCAATGATGGAGCCGGTCTGGCCGCCGGCATTGGCGCTCATGGCATGCATCAGGAGATA
>JACPFH010000221.1:0-1097 GCA_016183075.1 Deltaproteobacteria bacterium
GTTCTCGATGCGCGCCGCTGCATTTCCTATTTGACCATCGAGCTGAAGGGCGCGATCCCGAAGCACCTTCGCCCGCTTGTCGGCAATCATATCTTCGGCTGCGACATCTGCCAGGAAGTTTGCCCTTACAACGTCAAGGCGACCCCGACGGCGGAGAAGGCCTTTCACCCGCGCGCGAGGCTTTATGCTCCGGACCTTATTCCGCTTCTTTCCTTGAGCGAGGAGGAGTTCCGAAGCCGGTTTCGCGGCAGTCCCATTCTCAGGGCCAAGCGGCGGGGCTTTCTTCGGAACGTGGCCGTGGCTTTGGGAAATCTCAAGAGTCGAGAGGCTGTCCCCGCCTTGATTCAGGCGCTTGAAGACGAAGAGCCGCTTGTCCGGCGTCATGTCGCCTGGGCGTTGGGGCAGATAAGAACAGCCGATTGCTTGGCGGCATTAAGGAGACGTCTGGAAATTGAAGCGGATGCTGAGGTGAGAGAAGAGATCGACGAGGCAGCAAGCGGGGCCGGTGAAAAAGGGCTGTCTGTCGCAACCGCCTCTTAACTACTGTGTATATCGCTGGGACTAAGGAGCTTAATACCTTCTACTTCCGAGAAGGCTTGGTCTGCTGAGGCAAGGTTAGGGATTTTAAGACGGCTCATGACCGCCAGGATCAGGGCGTCCAGAGTGAGAAGTCCGCTCTTTTGCCTCATGCCCATGCTTACCATGAAATCAGCAAACGTGACTTCCTCGACTTCGATGCCCATGCGCGGGATTGCCAGCGTCCACTCCTGATAGAGAGAGAGCTTTTTTACGAGGGCCGGGGACCGAGCCAGCTTTTGCACAGGATTGGCTCCGCGGACCAGCCTTTTCTGCCGCGCCTCGACGACCATGAGACGATGAGCGACCTCCAGAAGGACCGGCAGGGAGGTCACACCACGGAGTTCTGCAGAGGAGCAGCGGATTAAGAGCTGGTGGCATGAAGGGGAAGTCCCGGTGAAATAATAAATGAAAATATTAGCATCAATGAAGACAAGACTCCCGCTCGGAAGAGATTCAAGTTTCAAGCAGCTCTCTCTGCAAGGCTTCCTTCAATTCTTTTGGGGTTACTCGGAAGACTC
>JACPFH010000221.1:1108-3413 GCA_016183075.1 Deltaproteobacteria bacterium
ACTCCCCAGCCTTCTTTCACTAGCTGCGGGCCGGAAGTTGCCCCATGTCGGGAGAGGTAGGCCTGAAGGGCTGCCTCCAATAGCTCGTTAAAGGCCTTGCCTTCCTGGGCCGCCCGCACCTTAGCGCGCTTCAGGATCGCTTCGTCTAAGACCGTTCCGACCTTCTGGCGCATGTTGAACTACCTTTCTAAAAGGTTTCTAGCCAATTTCCAGATTTTTGTCAAGATGCGTCTAGAAATATAGATAGGTCACGTTTAGACCTGAAAGCGCCGGAGCCCCGCCTTTTTTTACTTGCCGGCTTGCGTCTCCCTATGCGGGCTTTCTTGGTTACCGAACAGCGAATCCTCCCCCTTGGTCATTGATCATGGTCATTTAGGCAGCTTCTCGCTGGCGCAACGCAAAGGGACATGTGAGTTTCACCTTTTCGGAATTACGAAAACGTGATAGGCGGGCAGAGTATGGATGAAAAGCTTTATAGACAGTCGCGGTTGTGTCGGACCCTGGGAAACCCTGTGGCTTACGCCATTCTCGCCGGCTTGGCGGAAAAAAGACAAATGACGCCCACGGAGATCGCTCGGGCAGTGAACCGGAGCGTTGCTCGTGTCAGCAACCTTTTAGCGGCCCTGAGACTGGCGGACGTGGTTCGGTATGAGGCTGCCGGAGGCCACACCAAATATCGGCTCAAGCATTTGTCGGAGACTCGCCGCTTGCTCAGAGCGTTGGCTGATTTTGTCGAGGCCGTGGGTCCCCCGCGTTGATTTTCGGACTTTCGGAATTACGAAAGTGCGAAAGTGGCTTGCCGGAGGTAGGTGATCTCGTGCACTGTTCCGGTGCCAGCGTTTTACATGGATCGCGAGCTAACCCATATGCAATTGTGAAGGTGCTTTAGCCCTAATCCGAAATAAATTTTGGCCCCTACATGATCAACTTCCCTCTCCCGTCGCGGGAGAGGGCGAGGGTGAGGGCAAATTCCATGCGCACCACCCTCACCTTTAATCCTCTCCCTCCAAAAGGAGGGCGAGGAGGTTACTTTACGCCGGCCAGCAGGGACTATACTTCTTGCTTTTCCGATTTTCGGAATTACGAAAACATGGAAGTTGCCTTTGGCGGCTACTCTATTGTAACCCTCGACCGTCAGGGCAGAGACAGCCAAAGCCTAGACACCGAACTGAGAAAACAACCTAGTCCTATCGACTAACTTCCTTCTTTTGGCTCCTCAGGTGGGGAAGGGGGTTGTGGCGGCTGAGGAAGAGGAACTTGGATGGCGAGCTGTTGGCTGACGGCAAACCGACGGCGCCAACTGACCCCATAGGCATTCTCGTAAAACTTCGCAGTGTCCGACGCGTCGATAAAGAACTCCACCGCGCAGTAGAGTTCCCAAATAAGGTCTCTTAATGGCCGTTTTCAACGAAGGGGACCACTGAAATCGGCGAAGCGATTACTGTTTACCAGACACCGCCGCTTTAAGAACGGGTTCCAAGTCGGGAGGGATCCTCGTCACCTCTCCCTTTCCGTCCACGCACGCGTGTTTGGTCGAGCCCTCGGCGATCAGTTCGTCGCCGTCTTGACGGTACAGCCTATAGTGGAAAGTCAGGCTGGCGTGGCCGAGGGCGCTGAGTTCGGTTTCGATCACGATGGCGTCATCGTAGCGGGCCGGCTTGAAGTAGCGACAGGAGACCTCCGTTACCGGAAAATGAAGCCCCCGGTTTTCGATCGATTTATAAGGAAAGCCGGCCTGGCGCAGCAGCTCCGTTCGTCCGATCTCAAACCACCTGAGATAGTTGCCATAGTAAGCCACCCCCATCTGATCCGTGTCGCCGTAAATGACGCGATACGAGGTGAGGCTTTTCCTGTCGTCTTGAATCGCCACTTGCAACCAGAGCGAAACGCGTGCGCCGGCCGGTCAGGAGCGGTAGAAGTCCCACCGGTCGCCGCTTACGACATCCAGGTTGAGCGTGCCCTCCTCGCGCAGGATACGAAAAGAGATTCGCTCGCCCGGTTTTTTCTTCCAGATCTCCCGGTAGAGATCCGGCCGCGAGCGAACTTCTTTCTGCTCTATGCCAACGATGATGTCTCCTTCGCGAAGCCCGCTCCTTTCGGCGGGACCTCCGGGGACTACCGCCGCCACGACAAGGTGGCCACCGAAGCCTTGCGTGTAAAATCCCAGCCAGGAGCGGCCCGGGCGGCTCACGATGCGCCCGTGCTGTTTGAGCTCTTGTTCATGGCGGAGGTAATACTCGATAGGGATGGCGAGAGCGAACTTGCCTACCTGGTTCAGGTTCAGAGATACGACTCCCATCAGCCG
>JACPFH010000253.1 GCA_016183075.1 Deltaproteobacteria bacterium
ATAGCGCCGTCGCGCATCACGGCGATGGTATCGGACAGAGCCAGGGCCTCCAGCTGGTCGTGGGTCACATAGATCGTGGTCAAATTCAAGCGCCGCTGCAGTTCTCGCAGCTCGAGGCGCATGTGCTCCCTCAGCTTGGCATCGAGGTTGCTCAAGGGCTCATCCAGGAGCAGGACTTTGGGTTGGTTGACCAGCGCCCGCGCAAAGGCGACCCGCTGTTGCTGCCCGCCTGACAGCTTGGGGGCGGGACGATCCTCGCGTCCCTGCAGGCCGACGATCTTAAGAACGTTCGCCACCCGCTCTCTGATCTCGCTCTTCGGCCGGCGCTGAATCGTCAGCGGGTAGGCCACGTTCTCGAACACGGTCATGTGCGGCCAGATAGCATAGGACTGAAACACCATACCGATGGGCCGCCGGTTGGTCGGAACGTAAACCCGATCTCCGCTGGCAAAGACAGTTTTGCCGTCGATGCTAATGGTGCCGCTTTCCGGCCTTTCCAGCCCGGCGACGCAGCGAAGCGTCGTGGTCTTGCCGCACCCGCTAGGTCCCAAGAAGGTATAGAGCGAGCCCGCCGGGATGGCGAGGGAGATTCCCTTGAGAACGTGGACCCTCTCTCTATCCTCTCCGAAGTACTTCGCCAGATCTGCGATCTGGACCATGTATGAGGTCGCGGCCATAGCCTCTTCTCTACGAGTCGATGTTGTGGACCACCTGATCGGCCACCATGGTCTTCTTCACCTCTTCTTCGATCTGGTTCCACACGTAATCCTCGTACTCCAGGAACTGCTTCGACCGCTTTACCGCCAATCCCCGGGGTCGCGGCAGCTCCAGCTTGAGGGCGTCTTTCACCTTTCCGGGCCGGGCGCAAAAGACGATGCAGCGGTCTCCCAGGTAGATGGCTTCGTTGATCTGGTGCGTGATAAAGAGGACCGTCTTCTTGGCTTCGCGCCAAATCCGCAAGAGCTCCAACTGCATGATCTCTCGGGTCTGGGCGTCGAGGGCGGCAAAAGGCTCGTCCATGATCAGAACCTCCGGATCGACCGTGAGGGCGCGAGCGAGGTTGCACCGCTGCTGCATGCCGCCGGAGAGTTCATGTGGATAGTGATCCTCGAAACCAGAGAGCCCGACGAGCTTGATAAAACCCAGCGCCCGTTCTTTCTCCGCGGCGCCGACCGAACCCCGGCATTCCAAGCCGTACACGACGTTTTTTAAAACCGTCCGCCAGGGCATGAGGCACGGGTCCTGAAAAACCATCGCGCGGTCACGGCCAGGCCCGTTGATCTCCTTGCCCTCAAGAAGGATTTTCCCTCCGGTCGGTTTCAGCAAGCCATCGGCAATATTGATGAACGTGGTCTTGCCGCAACCGCTCGGTCCCACGATGGTAACGAATTCTCCTTCTTCGATGGAGAGGTTGACGTTGTCGAGCGCCAGGAGCCTGCCTCCGGTGCGCGGCTGGTAGTACTCCATGCGCAACCCCACTGCCTGCAATTTCGTTTTTGCCACTTGGCCTCCCCTTTTTATGAGTTAAGACGCGGATTCTACCTATGATCGGCCGAGGTTAACTTAATCGATTGCCGTACGATTCGCAAACTCCGTCGCGCTCAAAGGCCCTTTCGCTGCCAGCACAACCGGAGCATCCTTGACAAGGATTTTGGGATCGGATAGGTTCCAACATCGACAGGGATGCCGTGAGCTTTCCTCTTGCGCCGCGAGGATAAACAAAATCATACGGAGGCAGTGCCAGTCCCCTCCGAACCGGGGTTTTATCTGTAAAGAACGCAGAATGCAAGAGGTTTGCGGGCCGGTGAGCCATGCGGCCCATAGACTCGGCGCCCTGGCGGCCGGGACTTCCAACTTTCACTACCGATCGATGACCAGTTAATTTCAAGACACCAAGGGAGGGACAATGAGCGCGGATTTAGTCATTAAAAACGGATGGGTGGTTACGCCCACGGACACGTTTAAAGGCGGCGTTGCGATCAAGGACGAAAAATTCGTCGCCATCGGCACGGATGAAGTCCTGCCGAAAGGCACCGAAGAGATCGATGCCAAAGGCCGGCATATCCTGCCCGGCATTATCGACGGCCATGTCCATTTTCGGGTTCCCGGCCTTGAGTACAAAGAGGACTTCACAACCGGCTCGACAGCGGCGATTTGCGGCGGGGTGACGATGGTGATGGACATGCCCAATGTGGTGCCGCCGACCGCTGATGCCGACCGCGTCAGAGAAAAAATCAAGCTTGCCGAGGGTAATTTTCTGTGCGATTACGCTTTTTTCGGGGTTGTCGTGCAGACGAATACGGACCAGATTCTGCCGATGGCCGAGGCGGGAGTGATCGGATACAAAATTTTCTTCGGCGAAACGATCGGCAACCTCCCCTTCCCCGACGACGGCATGTGCATGGAGGCCTTCGCGAATATCGCCCGGTCGAGGCTGCCCCTGGGAATCCACGCCGAGAACCGCCAGATCATGGCCTACTACACCAACAAGCTCAAAGCCGAAGGCAAGAACGATCCGATCTATTGGGAAGCTTCTCGCCCCGATATCTGTGAGGCCGAGTCCGTTGCCCATGCTATTTTCCTGGCCGAGACATTCAAGACCAAGCTCCACGTCTATCACATGAGCTCCAAGCAGGCGGCCCAACTTGTGCGTGACGCGAGGGCCCGGGGCCTGCGGGTAACGGCCGAGACCGGGCCGCACTATCTCCTGCGCGAGCCCAAGGACATGGCCAAGGTTGGATCGCTCCTCAAGATGAACCCGCCGGTAAGAAGCAGGGACCACGCGGAAGCGCTGTGGGACGGACTCCTCAACGGCCATATCGATATGATCGCCACCGACCACTCGCCGCACACCCTGGAGGAGAAGGGATCGGACCTGATGGGGAAGCTGACGAAGCCCGCAATCTGGGAATGCATCTCGGGTTTCTGCGGCGTGGAGACCGGGGTCCCCCTGCTCCTAAACGAAGTCAACAAGGGAAGGATGGCATTGAATCACTACGTGAAGCTTACGTCGGAAAACCCGGCCAAAGTTTGGCAGATCTACCCGCAAAAGGGAGCGATCCGGCCGGGATCGGACGGCGACGTGACGATCGTCGACATGGACAAAGAAGGGAGCATCGACGTCAATAAGCTCCACAGCAAGAATAAACCATCTCCGTGGCACGGCTGGAAAGTCAAAGGGATGCCCGTATGCACGGTGGTGCGCGGCCACGTGCAGATGCGCGATGGCGAGGTCGTGGGTAAACCCATCGGCAAACTGATGCGGCCCAAACCGGAGTAGAAGGGAATACTTCGTGAAATTTCACTTCGTCATCGCTGATGAAAGCCCGAGGGGGACGAGGAGGAAGGCCGCGGCCGCGCAAAGGGCTTCGGGACTCCCTTCGCTCCACGGGACTACGCCACGCGACCCACCGGGCCCGCGCTCGGACGAAGCTTCCGAAATTCCCTGCGAAGTAGCCCTGAAAGCTGTCAGTTCCGGCTTTCATCCGGCGCGGTCCTCGGTCGGTACCCGCTGCTCCGTCCATGTTTCGCTCCGGGAGCCCGCTCAGCCCACAGCGACCGAGGGAAGCGCGAGCGAGGCTGCGGACGTCCGATCACAAACGGTACGACTCATGGCAGAGGCCCATCG
Source organism: Deltaproteobacteria bacterium (assembly GCA_016183075.1). Classification (GTDB taxonomy): domain Bacteria; phylum Desulfobacterota; class Binatia; order UBA9968; family UBA9968; genus 2-12-FULL-57-22. The sequence continues at coordinate 3,629 of JACPFH010000253.1, forward strand.
GCCGCGGCCGAGAGCGCGCTCCCCGAGGGAGCTTATGGCTCGGCCCTCGAGCAGCTTTCGGAGGAAGCGAGAAGATGCTTAGGCGATTCCGTTTAGAAGAGCCCGAATCGGTAAAGGAAGCCTCCGAGCTTCTGGCTCGCCACGGGGAGGCCGCGCGGATCTACGCGGGCGGAACCGAGCTGCTGTTGGCCATGAAAGAAGGGCTTGTCCAGTACGAGCGGCTCATTAACGTGAAGAAGATCCCCGGTCTCGACCAGGTGAAGCTGGAAAACAGCACGATACGCATCGGCGCATTGCCCACCCATACCAATCTTGAAGAGGACCCGGTGCTCAAACAGAAGCTGCCGGCCTTCGTTCAGATGGAGCATAATGTCGCGAACGTTCGCGTGCGCGCGGTCGGCACGCTCGGCGGTAATCTCTGCTTCGCGGAGCCGCACGCGGATCCGGGCACGGTGCTGATGGTTTTGGGCGCAAAGCTTGTCGCGGAGAAGGCGTCTGCCAAACGCGAAATCCCGGCAGAACAATTCTTTGTCGACGCCTACGAGACTTGCCTGGAGGCCGACGAGTTGCTCACCGACATCCGGATTCCCGCGATGCCGGAGCGAGCGGGAGCGGCCTACCTCAAGTTTGGCTATCTCGAGCGACCCAGCGTCGGAGTCGGGCTATTCATCGACTGGGACCAAGGCGACACGATCGCGGACGCGCGGATCGCCGTGGGTTGCGCGGGGCCAAGGCCCAAGCGGGTGGCGGAAGCCGAGGAGCTTCTCAAAAGAAAAAGCACCAAGGAGGCTGCGTCCGCTCTGGCGCGGGCTGGCGAAGTCGCCGCACGGGCCGCGGACGCGATCGGCGACCTTCACGGGTCGGCGGAATATAAGGAGCATATCGTCGGCGTGCTCTTGAAGCGGGCCTTCCAGCAAATCTCGCAGCAGCGCTCGTCGAAGTCTCAACGCTAGGGAGAACGGTATGGCTGAAGGAAGACTGAAAGCGGAGCAGCGACAGTTTATTCCCGTCACTTTCACCCTCAACGGCAAACCACAAGAGATCCAGGTCGAACCGCACGAGCTTTTGATCGATGTCATCCGCAATCGCTTCGGTTTTACCGGGACGAAACGGTCGTGCGACGTGCAGGTGTGCGGCGCGTGCACGGTCCTCGTGGATGGCCGGCCGCTGAGTTCTTGCACCTTTCTCGCCTTCGAGGCCCGCGGCCGTGACGTCCTCACGATCGAGGGATTGGCGCAAAACGGCAAGCTCCATCCCCTACAGCAGGCATTCATCGAGCACGGCGGCTTCCAGTGCGGCTTTTGCACCCCAGGGATGATTCTGGCAGCCAAATCCCTCTTGGATCAAAACGCCAACCCGACACGGCAAGAGATCATTCACTTCATGGATGGCAACATCTGCCGCTGTACCGGGTATAAGAAAATTCTCGAATCGATCCAGGCCGCCGCGAAGACACTTCGCCAGAGAGGTTCAAGAGTTTAAGGGTTAAAGGGTTCAAGTGTTTTCTTGATTCGTGATCCTTCAATCCCTGGGTCCGTTGATCCCTTGAACTTTTAAACCTGCAACCAGAAGGGCGGAAAAGTGACTGTAGATCGTAATCTTTCGGTGGTGGGTACGGCCGCCCGAAGGGTCGAGGGAATCGAAAAGGTCACGGGACAGGCGAAATTTACCGTCGATCTGTCCGTTCCGGGCATGCTGGAAGCCAAGGTGTTGCGCAGCCCCTATCCCCACGCGCTCATCGAATCGATCGACCCAAGCCGGGCAGAGAAAATTCCCGGGGTTGTCGCCGTTCTCACACGGGAGGACGTCAGGGACATCAACCCGTACTTCGGTCACTGCCTGCGGGACCGCCCGCTGATCGCGCTCGACCGGGTTCGCTACGTCGGCGAGCCGGTAGTCGCGGTGGCCGCCGTGGACGCGCTCACCGCCCAAGAAGCCCTCTCGCTAATCGAGGTTAGGTACAAAGAACTGCCCGTCATGGCCACCTTCGATG
>JACPFH010000277.1 GCA_016183075.1 Deltaproteobacteria bacterium
GACCAACTTTCTCCCTATTGGCCAAGCTGGGAATTAAATTGACGGAGAAATCAATTCAATCCTAACGTTGAGGAGAAGCGGAGGTCGCCGACAAAAGATCTGCAATTTACAAGGCCGGATTGTATAGAGTGAAAGTTCAGATCCGACTTTTGCACACATGCGCTGCGACTGATCAGAGCGTTAGGGGGCGCTCGCTTCGATAATCAACGAGCCGCCTTCTTTGATGCTGCAAGATGTACGTGCATCGGACCTGTGCTGACAGAAACCGTTATGGACTTCCGCAACCACATGCCCATTCGGTGGCACGTTTCCGCTCGCCTGAATGTTGTAAGAAGCTCTGTTCGTATTCTGACTGATCCCGGATTGTCGAGTGCCGCCGTTTACAGATAAGCCATACTCGATTGCCCACGCGCCTGAGAGCGGAGTGTTGTCATCGAAGACTGCGTCTCCAGTAAATGTTGCACGGACAACGGCTCGCGCCGGCATCTTGGTGCAATCGACTGCCTTTCTTCCGGTCACATGTGCCAAGCCCTTGAATTCGGTATATGGGAATTCGCAGCGAAGGCAGCGCCATTCCGAATCCCATTTTGTGCACGCGCCAGCTGCTTCGATTACCGAACGAGGATAGGCAGGGTACGTAATGGACGCAGGATAGCCTGAACGCAGGCGAGTTGAGAAGACCAGTTCCTTGCGTGGATCGCGGATCAGATAAATGAAATCCTCGGAAGTCGAGCCGCTCTGTGCCCAAACCCTGGGGCGGCTGCCAAACGGCCTTGATAATGATTTCGGTCTCTGATCGGTACAGCGGCGCAAGATGAAATCCTGGCGACTTAACTCTCTTACAGTCCAGCCAAGTTTTTGCGATCGATTCATCGAGATAAGACATGACGAGGCTGTGCGCCGTATCACGCGTGAAGTGAAGCGTCTCTTTTTGATAAACCTTGTTTCTCTGCTCGCTGAACTTGTCAAAGCTAACACCGAAATCGACCGGAACGCCCTCGATCGGGATGGTGCCTAGAGCACCGATCCCGGCCTTCACCTGATCATAATTCTCCTGATCGACCAGCTTGAGCGTCGCGAGCGCCAGCTTGTCCCGGCTATGCGTTCGGATGGACGTCGTGATGAGCACCGCGTCGCAATCGTCTGCAAAGACGCTGGGAAGATACGAAAAGGTTGTGAGCACGCAAGCTATCGCTGTCACGAAGATACGCATGGTTCCCCCTTTGCCTAAGCCTTAACGAATGTTTTTTATCACATCACCTTAAAGTCCTTCGAGGAGCAATCTAGGTAGAGTAGAGGACAGGCTCAGCTTCCGTTAGGTCAACCCTTGGCTGTATCCGCCGTTTCCAGCTTCGTGCCCGTTTAGGGTCATCCTTAGAAAGAAGTCCTGTCCCCCCTCATCAAACCGTACTTGCAAGCATGGGGTCATTGCTTGACTTTACACCCCACCGTCGCCCGGCGCTGCTGATGGCTCGGCACACCCCCCCTACGTCACCCGGTTGACGCTAGGATTCACTGGTCGGACAGGTTTTATCTCCGATGCCCGACCAGGTGCCCCGGATTAAACTCGGTCCAGTAGCAGCCATTGGGGATAAAACCCGTTGGATTAAACCATCCGGTAGAGCTGTTACGCTTGCCTATGGGGATTGTAAGGAGAGGATGGGGGCCGGGAAGACATGGGAGCGGGATGCAGCATTCATCCCTCGTGCCTGCAAAAGTGGGCAAGCTGAGAAGGATCAGCGAAGGCCGGCTTATCAAAGGCGTAAGCCAAAGGCCCAAGGGGGGGATGAATCCCCAGGTGAGAGCGGAGACGCGGAAAAATGGTTGACCGTGATTAGATTAGGCCACTTTCAGCTCCCGCACGGGAACCTTCAGGACCTCTTTGGGTTTCTTCTTAGACCCGGCGACACGTTCCATGGCCTTGATAATCTCGGCCTTGAAGTATTGTTCCCCGCACACCTCGCAGACGCCGGTAGGGACATTTTTAATGACGCTTACCAGCTTCTCTCCCCACCTATAATCCACAGTGATTTTCCGCTCGGACACCTTTCCGCCGCAGAAGTGGCACTTATGATACACTCTGGACATTCTCACTCCTTTCGACCCCGGTAGTCCTCCGTCCATTTCTCAGGGCGCTTGGACGGGTCGTAAACAGTAATTATGAGCACCTCATCGGGGTCCACTTTAACGGCACATACAGCATGGATAGGTCTCCTCCCGGCAAACCCGAGCGCCAGGCAGCTCGGACCACGCGGATCATCAGGGTACTCTTCGATCATGTCACACCGAATCAGAGCCTCTTCAAATTCCATGATGGTGATTTGATCTGCTTGGCGTTCCCTTTCAGCGTGCTTCGAAAACTCATATTTCCCTGACCGAACAAGATGCCGTATTATTTGGCTATCCACGACACGTGAATGTATAGTCTAAGGGGAGCCGCTGGTTTGTCAAGGCAACAAAGGCTGTATTCCGCGCGCGCCACCACGGGCTAAGACTGCTTTTCACTTTTTACATTGCGCATGGAACCTGAGATTCGATTGTACGACGCCTCAACTTCTTCTTGCGAGGCGGTGCCGCCTCCCCCGTTGACTCGCCCCTGCCCGTGCGATATAGGGGCCAGCATGGCGGTAAGTTGGGGGCTTTTCCTCTGTAACTGTCGCAAGACACTCGCGCTTGACCCCGAAAAACTCGTCCTTCCGATCGCCCCGTCGGTTCTCACCGTCGCGAGCGACCCCGAATCCCAGGCTCAAGAGTTCGCAGCCCACGTGGAGCGCGAGCGACCGGACCGACTCGTGGTAAGCTGCTGCGCGGAGGAAAAGCTTTTCGACGACGCGCTGGCCCGCTCCGGCCAGCAGCCCCTGAAAGTCCAGTTTATCAATCTCCGGGAATCCTGCTTCCTGCCCCACCTCAAGGATCCGGACAGGGCCCATGCCAAGGCGACGCGATTGCTGCGCGCGGCCATGGAGAGCGTCGAGACAAGCGAGTCGCCCGTTTACAACCCGTTGAAGGTCGGCGCAAGCGTTGTCATAGCCGGCGAAGGGCCGAAGACACTGGAGCTGGCCGCCAAGCTACGCGATGGCATCCCGCCGATTCTCATCTTTCCGGCGGACCAGGCGGCTGCCGACGGCGCAGAGCGCGGACAGGCCTATACAGGGAAAGTGGTGGAGATCAAAGGGCGCTTAGGGGACTTCCACATAACTATGGAAAGCGCCGCCAACGGAGAGAAAAGCCGCCAGGAAATAAAAGCGGCGCAGGTCGTTGTCATCTCCCGTGATGGCTCATTTCCGTGCAATCCAAGAACCGGTTGCCATCTGCTCGCAAACCCAACCGGGGCCGACCTCGATCGGGTTGCCGAGCGCATCGGTGAATTGACCGGCGACTTCCTAAAGCCCGTCCATGTCACCTACAATGCCGAGGTCTGCGCCGGCGGCGCGGCCGAGGAAGAGGCCTGCGGAGTCTGCATTACCGCCTGTCCCTACGAGGCCATCAGGCGGGATCCGGAAAACCATCTGCGGATGAAAGTAGACCACATGGCCTGCGAGGGGTGTGGCGCGTGCGTCTCGGCCTGCCCGACGACATCCATGCGCTTCACCGAGCCGTCGCCGCAGGAGCTTTACGCCCGGCTCGCCGCCCTTCTCACTCCGTCGTCGCGCGGGAGCAGCGGCGAGCCATGGACTATTCTGTTTCACTGCGGCGAGCAGGGCCGCCGGGTACTCGATGAGGCGGGCCGAAGGCCTCTTCCCTATTCCGCGGCCCTCCTCCCCGTTGAAGCGCCATGTCTGCGATACGTTTCAGAGGCGAACATCCTGGCGGCGTTCCGGCTCGGGGCCGCGGGTATCGCCCTGCTAGGCTGCGAGAGCTGTCAGCACGGCGAACGGGAGCTGCTGTACCAGAAACTCGATTTCTGCAAGTTGACTTTGGGCGCCTTCGGCCTGGGCGAGGAGCGGCTACGCCTGGTCACCGCGGAAAACGGCGCCGAGGCCGAAGCCGTTGGCGCGCTCTCCGGCTTCGCCGAGTCGCTGGCGGCAACGCCCATCCATTGGGACGGCCGTCCCTTGCGCAGCCGGGGCAACCGGGAGGTCATCGCCGAAGCGATCAGCGCCTTTATCGAGCAGACGGGCCGGGAGCCTGGGCAGAGACCGCTGCCGCCCTCCCAACCCTTCGCCTTCGCCGAGGTCAAGGAGAGCGGTTGCACCATGTGCCGCTCCTGCGCGAATGTCTGCCCGACGCACGCCTTCAAGGTCGATGAAAAGACTCAATCTCTCCAGTTCAAGCACATCGCCTGTGTGGCGTGTGGATTGTGCGAGAATGTCTGCCCCGAAAAAGTCATCACCCTGCAGCGGGAGATCTTCTTCGAACAAGACGCGCTCGAATACCAAACCGTGGTGCAGGACGCCATGGTCTCTTGTGCAAAGTGCGGGAAGCCATATATCAATAGAAGGGCTCTTGAAACAGTTGAGGCTCGAGTGCTCTCGCTTGAGTCTCTGCTCGACACCTTTAGCGGCAGCCGGCGGAACCTTCTCAGAATGTGCCCCGATTGCCGGGCCGTTGCGGCGATGCTGGAAGTGGACAAGGGCTGGAAACCCTAACGCGGAAGCCAGCCAAGGGAGAGTTCAAGACGTTCAAGCAGTTCAAGCCGTTCAAAACGTTTTGAACCATTTGAACGAATTGAACGATTTGAACTTTTTTTGAAGATGGAGCCGCGTAGAAAAAAACGGAGACGCAAAGGGACATCCGAAGCCAGCTCCTTCATGGATACGGTCCGGGGCGCGTTCATCCGCTGGATGGCCCTCGAGAAATGGCGCGAAGTAGAGGATTGCCGGGCGACCCTCGGCATGGAGCTGCCCCAGGCAGTGGAAGAGGCGGGACGGTTCCCCGACCGAGGACGCTATGAGCCTGTGTGGGTAGCGCGCTGGAAGGCCGAGGTCAACCCGAATGCAGCAGGAAGCGATCCTGGCAGTCTCTTCGCGGCGATAGAACGGGCGGTAACTGGAGCGCTGGGGGAAGAGGAGGCGGAGCGGAAATTGCGCGGCGACCGTCCCCTTGACGAGGATCCGGAGTACAAGGCCTTCGTTGATTCCGCCCTGGAAAGACTCCTGGGGGAGGGCGGAGGAATTCTGGGAACGGGCTGATGCAAGTGTATTTTCAGTTTGAGCCGTTTAAATCGTTCCAACCGTTTGAACGGCTTGAACAACTGGAACGTTTTGAACCTCTATTATCGATATTGACATGATCGGCGACCGCGAGCTTCTGGCTTTTCGCCAAGGTTATTATGAGCTCCTCGTCTCGTTTTTCCGGCAGGAGCCGGCCGGCGAGATGCTCCTGCGAGCATCGAACGGGATCAGCGAGCGGATCGAGCCGGCGCGCAATCTTCATCCGCTCTTGGCCGAGGGATGGGCACAACTCGAACATTTCTTCGCCGAAACGCCTGCCGCAGCTTTGGCCGAGACAGGCGCTGACGAGTATACCCGCCTATTCATCGGGCCTTATGACCCGAAGATCAATCCCTACGAGTCTTTCTATTTTACCGGCCGAATGTGGGACCGTCCCCTGGCGGATCTGAGAACTTTTCTTAAGGGAATCGGCATTGAGAAGCAGGACGGATACGCGGAGCCCGAAGACGCCCTGGCCTTTGAGCTGGAGGTGATGCGCTGGTTGATCGCCAAGCAGCAGGCAGCCACCGATTCAGATGAAGAAGCCCGCTGGCTGCGGCTGCAATCGGACTTCCTGAAGAACCATCTTCTGGTCTGGGCCCCAACCTGCAGCCAGGACATCGAAGCATCTCAAGGCGCGAATCTGTACCGCGGCATGGCGATGCTATTGCGGGGTTTTCTGGATACGGAGCGCGGGCTCTTCCGGGAGTGGGGTGTGGAGCCGGTCGCTCCTCTCGAAGAGGTCCGAAAACTCCATATGGCCATCCCTATGTGGAAGGGTCCGACTTTTGAAACGGCTGGTGGCCCGGCCGAGGAGGATTCGCCGCCGAAAGA